>DASQJL010000050.1 GCA_035631035.1 Candidatus Binatia bacterium
CGGAAGGAAGGCACCTCGATCTGGGTCCACCTCGCACAGATGAGCTCCGTCATCTCCCTGGTCGCGTCCATCATCGCCCTCTCCAGGCATTGAGCCGAGCATGAGCGCCGCCGAGCAGGAAAAGGGACTCGTTGTCGACACGCGCGAGATCGTGTGGAAGGCGAAGCGATACAAGTGGCTCGCCCTCCTCCCGATCGTCGGCGCGCTCTGCGCGGCCTTCCTCTACCTGAACGTGGCGCCGAGCGTCTACGAATCCTCCGTCGTCATCTCGATGGAAGACCCCACGCGCGTTTCCGAGGGCATGGAGCGCCTGGTGCGCCCCAGCGATCAGCAGGAAGATCTCGTCCAGAAGATGGCTCGGGTCCGAAGCCGCGTCTTGAACCGCACCTTCCTCACGGCCATCAGCGACCGGTTGGCGCTCGGACGCGATCCCAAGCTGGTATCGATCTCGACGGCCGCGGCACGCAAGTATCCCGGCATCACCCCCGAGGAGTACGCGACCCGCATCGCGGTCTCCACGCTGGCCAAGCGGATCAACGTCCTTCCGGTCGGCTCGACCTACATCCGGCTCGCCGTGAAGGACCCCCAGCCCGAACAGGCGCGGCGCCTGGCGACCGCGGTCGGCGAGGGCCTGATCGAGGAGACCCGGAAGAGCGAATTGGAGCGGACCCAGGCGCGCGGGGAGTTCAGCCAGGACCAGATCGCGGTCGAGCGCGAAAACCTCCGCCGGGCCGAGGACGCCTACCGCGCCGCGGCGACGAGGGTCGTGGGCGCGACCATCACGACGGGATCGGTGGACCCCGGCAACGTGGAGGCGATCCGCGAGCTAGCCGACGCCGCGGACAAGGAAGCCGACCAGGTCTCCGAGCGGATCCGGACCGACAAGCAGACCTGGGTCGACCGGATGGGTGGGGCCCGGATGCCGGACCTGCGCACCGGCCGCACGGCGGAGCTGGAGTCGCGGCTCTCCGGCCTCGAGGCCAGCTACGGCGTGGCCGCGGCGCGCGGCACGTCGCAGGGGGACGCCTCGGGCCAGTCGCTCCTCCAGCAGATCGGCGGGGCGCGCCAAGAGCTCCTCTCCGAGTACGAGAACGCCGCGGGCTCCCTCCAGGGGAACATCCCCGACGACGCCAAGCAGATCGCCGCCGGCGTCGCCCTCGACCGCTCGATCCTCAATTCGCTCCGCATGCGCAAGAAACGGCTCAGCTCCATGGTCGGCTCGTACGTCAGCAAGGCCCGGAGCGCTCCCGCCTCGCAGATGGAGCTGGACGGGCTCAAGGCCGAGATGCAGAAGCATCAAGATCTGCTCGCCACGCTGGAGAAGGAAGCGGCCTCGTCGCGGATCAGCGAAGCGATGGAAACGAGCCAGCTCTCCTTCCGGATCGAAGTCGTCGAGCCGCCCGTGCTGCCGCTCAAGCCGGTGTGGCCCGACAAGCTCAAGGTGATCCTGGGCGCGCTCCTCCTGGGGCCGCTCTTCTCGGTCGGCATCATCCTCGGCGCCGAGCGCGTAGGAGCGATCCTCCGCACGGTGGAGCAGGCCGAGGAGGAGATGGGAACCAAGGTGATCGGGACGATCCCGCGCATCGAGGGGTGGTCCCGCCCCGGCTCCTTCCTCGAGAACAACTGGGCGCCGCTCTCCATCCTGGCCATCGTGATCCTGACCGCGCTGGTGTCCGTGACGTACACGAGCCTCAACTCGACCCGCCACGCCGCGACGACGAGCGGCGAGCTGCGCCGGTAGGGTTCCCCGTGCCCAAAGAAGCGCCGCGCAGCCTCTTCACCGAATTCAGCACCGACGCGCCCTACGTGACCGAGGCGCGGCGGCTTCTCCAGTCGCTGATGCGCCAGCACCGCGGGCCCGCCTGCCGCGTCTACATGGTCTCCAGCGCGGGCCGCGGCGAGGGGAAGAGCACGATCTGCGGGCTGCTCGGCATCGTTGCGGCGCGGATCTTCCACCGGCACACGCTCATCATCGACGCCGACATGCGGCGGCCCACGATGCACCAGCTCCTGGACCTCTCGCAGAAGCCGGGTCTCTACGAGATCCTGCACGGCACGGCCAGCCTGGACCTGGCGCGCCGGCCGACGACGCTACCGCTCCTGCACGCGATCCCCAGCGGGAAGCCGGGGTCGCACGTGAGCGATTCCTACGACGACGAGGGCTTCGAGAAGCTCCTGCAGTCGGTGCGCCCCAGCTACGACCTGATCTTCATCGACGCGGCGCCGATCGTGCCGGTCGTGGAGCCGATCATGATGGCGGAGCACGTGGACGGGATCCTGCTGGTCGCCATGGCCGGCCGCACCCCGATCACGATGATCCGCCGCATGCGCGGCATCCTGACGCCCGTCGCGAGCAAGGTGGCCGGCGCGATCGTGAACAACGCCACGGAAGGGCTGCCGTACTATTACGACTACAGCTACTACGGATACAAACCGCTCCTGTCCCGGCGCGATCGGAATAAGGTGGGGGGTCCGACCGCTCCGAGCGCCGATGTCCAAGCGAACGGCGATGGAGCCGCAACACCCCACGCGGCGTCCTCCCCCGCGCCACCGGCGCACGCCGCGAAACCCAAGCCCAAGGAGTAACTCTCATGTCGCCCCGCAAGCGGTCCGGAACGGCCGCATCGCGTCTTTCCGCTCGCCTGGAGAACCGCAGCGCACGCATCGGCGTCATCGGACTGGGCTATGTCGGCCTGCCGCTGGCCGTGGAATTCGCCAAGGTGGGCTACCGCGTCACGGGCTTCGAGATCGATGCCAAGCGCGCCTCCACGCTGAACCGGGGGATCTCCTACATTCAGGACGTCCCGACCGGCGACGTGCGCGGGCTGGTGCGCGAGGGAATGCTGCAGGCCACCCTCGACTTCGACGCGCTCGCCAAGATGGACGTCGTCGACATCTGCGTGCCCACGCCGCTACGCAAGACCAAGGACCCCGACGTGTCCTACATCGTCGCGGCCGTGAAGGACATCGCGCCGCGCCTGAAGCGCGGGCAGCTGGTCGTGCTGGAGAGCACCACCTACCCGGGCACCACCGACGAGCTCGTGCTCCCGCTGCTGGCGGAGGGGGGCCTGACGGTGGGGAAGGACTTCTTCCTCGCCTTCTCGCCCGAGCGCGTCGACCCGGGCAACGAGAAGTACCAGACCAAGAACATCCCCAAGGTTGTGGGCGGCGTCACGCCCGAGTGCACGCGGCTCGTCGCGCAGTTCTACGGGGCCG
The DNA here is from genome assembly GCA_035631035.1 of Candidatus Binatia bacterium. Lineage (NCBI taxonomy): Bacteria > Candidatus Binatota > Binatia (SeqCode) > Binatia bacterium. The sequence goes on from DASQJL010000050.1 coordinate 3,217, forward strand.
TCATGGATTCGATCGTTCCGGTCGGCTCCACGCGCGTGGCCGAGATGGTGAAGCTGCTCGAGAACACCTTCCGGAGCGTGAACATCGGGCTGGTGAACGAGCTGGCGCTCATGTGCGACCGGATGGGCATCGACGTCTGGGAGGTCATCGACGCCGCGAAGACGAAGCCGTTCGGGTTCATGCCCTTCTATCCCGGACCGGGACTGGGGGGCCACTGCATCCCGATCGATCCCTTCTATCTCTCCTGGAAGGCGCGGGAGAGCGGGTTCGAGGCGCGCTTCATCGAGCTCGCGGGGAACGTGAACGGCGGGATGCCGCACCACGTGACCAAGCGGGTGTCGGAGGCGCTGAACTCCGTGCGGAAGCCGCTTCGCGGCTCCAAGGTGCTCGTGGTGGGGGTGGCCTACAAGGCCGACATCGACGACGTCCGCGAGTCCCCCTCGCTGGACATCATGGAGATCCTGGAGCGCGAGGGGGCGCGGGTGACGTACGCCGATCCGTACGTGCCCTCGCTGCGGCACAACGGCTCGATGATGCACGCGAAGTCCCTGACGCCGGCGATGATCCGCGCTGCCGACTGCGTCGTGATCGCCACGGCGCACAAGAACATCGACTTCGCGATGATCGCGAAGCACGCGAAGACGATCGTGGATTCGCGCAACGCCTTGAAGGGACGCCGCACGCGCGGCGTCTTCAAGCTGTAGGCCCGCGCATGGGACGCTACCTGGTCACCGGCGGGGCCGGATTCATCGGCTCCCACATTGCCGAGCGCCTTCTCCGGGACGGCCACGAGGTCCGCATCCTGGACAACCTGGCCACGGGGAAGCGCGAGAACGTGGAGGCGATCCGTCCCGCCGGACCCGGGCGGCTGGAATGGCTGGAGGAGGACGTGCGCGACCTGGCCGCGTGCCGGCGCGCGTGCGCCGGCGTCGAGTACGTCCTCCACGAGGCCGCCCTCGGCTCGGTGCCGCGCTCGGTGGAGAACCCCGGCGAGACCACCGCGGTCAACGTCCTCGGCACCGTGAACGTCTTCCAGGCGGCGCGCGAGGCCAAGGTGCGCCGCGTGGTCTGGGCGTCGTCTTCCTCCGTGTACGGCGACACGCCGACGCTTCCCAAGCACGAGCAGATGCCGCTCTCCCCGCGCTCGCCCTACGCGGCGGGGAAGCTCGCGGGCGAAGAGTTCGCGCGGGTTTTCGCGGGAACGATGGATCTGCCCGTGGTCTCGCTTCGCTATTTCAACGTGTTCGGCCCGCGCCAGGATCCCGACTCGCAGTACGCGGCGGTGATCCCGCGCTTCATCCGCGCCCTCGTGGAGGGGAAGCGCCCCACCGTCTACGGGGACGGGGAGCAGAGCCGCGACTTCACCTACGTCGACAACGTGGTGCAGGTGAACCTGGCCGCCTGCGGGAAGGGCCCCGGGCGCGGCGAGGTCGTGAACGTCGCCTGCGGCGACCGCTACACCCTGAACGACCTCTTGCGCTGCCTCGAGAAGATCCTCGGCGTCAAAGCCGATCCGGAGTACCTGCCGCCGCGCGCCGGCGACGTCCGGCATTCCCAGGCCGCCATCGACCAGGCCGTGAGCCTCTTCGGCTTCCAGCCCACGGTCGGCTTCGAGGACGGCCTGGCGCGCACGGTGGAGCACTTCCGGCGTGCCGACTGAGTCGTCCGAGGCGCTGGAGACGCGCGCCGGAGCGGAGACGCTCCGGGTGGAAGAGGTCGCGCTGGACGACCCGCGGTGGGACGGCTACCTCCGCTCGCATCCCGACGCGACGATCTTCCACCGCATGGCCTGGCAGCGCTCCGCCGCGCGCACGTTCGGGTATCGCTTCCGCGGGCTCCTCGCGCTGCGCGACGACCGCCCCGCCGGCGTCCTCCCGCTCTTCCAGGTGCCCGGCTTTCCCGTCGGAACGTCGCTCATCTCCACGCCGCTCGCGGTCTACGGGGGCGTGGTCGCGGACGACGACGCCGCCGGCGCGGCGATCCGCGGGGCCGCGCGCGCGATGGGAGAGACGATCGGCGCGCGCTACGTGGAGCTGCGCGGCGGCATGCGCTTCGACGGGCTGCCGGTCAAGGACCTCTACGTCACCTTCCGGCGGCCGATGGTCTCCAGCCACGACGCCAACTTCACCGCCATCCCGCGCAAGCAGCGGACCAGCATCCGGGCGGGGCAGAAGCGCGGCCTGACGCACCGGACGGGCGGCGCCGAGCTGCTCGACCGCTTCTACCCGATCTATTCCCACAGCGTGCGCAACCTGGGCACGCCGGTGTTCCCGCGACGCCTCTTCTCGATTCTCATGGAGGAGCATCCCGACGAGAGCGGCATCCTCCTCGTCGAGACCGACGGACAGTTCGTCGCCGCCGTGCTCTCCTTCTTCGACCGCGGCCAGGTGCTCCCGTACTACGCCGGCACGCTGCGCGGCGCCTACCGCTACTCGGCCAGCGACTACATGTACTGGAGCCTCATGTGCCACGCCGCCGACCGCGGCTGCACGGTCTTCGATTTCGGCAGGAGCAAGCGCGACACGGGAGCGTTTCACTACAAGCGGCACTGGGGCTTCGACCCGACGCCGCTGGCCTACCAGTACGACCTGGTCCGGGATCGAGCCATTCCCGACCTGAGTCCGCGGAATCCCCGGTTCTCGCTGGCGATCCAGGCCTGGAGGATGCTGCCCCTGCCGGTCGCCGAGCGGATCGGCCCCGCGATCGTCCGCTACTTTCCGTGAACATCCTGTACCTGGCGCACCGGATCCCCTATCCGCCGGACAAGGGGGACAAGATGGTTTCGTACCACCAGGTGCGGCACCTGGGGGCGCGCCATCGCCTGCACCTGGTCTGCTTCGCCGATGACCGCCGCGACCTGGTCCACGCCGACGTGCTGCGCGAGTTCTGTGCATCGGTGGACGTGGTCTACCGCTCCCCGCGCCGCGCGCGGCTCGAGGGTCTGCGGGGCCTTCTGGACGGGCGCGCGATCTCGGTCGCGGCGTTCGACAGCAAGGCGCTCCGGCGCGCGGCGGCGGAGCGGCTGCGCGGCGCGGACATCGTGCTCGCCTTCTCCTCGGTCATGGCGCAGTACGTGCCGGCGGGGGACTGGAGGCCGCGCGTCATGGATTTCGTGGACGCCGACTCGGAGAAGTGGCGGCTCTACGCGTCGCGAAGCCGCTGGCCCGCCTCCTGGCTGTACGCGCGCGAGGCGGACCGGCTCGGACGCTTCGAGGAGGCGGTGGCGCGCTCGTGGGACCAGTCGCTCTTCGTCTGCGAGCGCGAGGCCCGCGTGCTGCGGGAGCGCGTCCCCGGCGTTCCGGTGGGCGTGATCCCGAGCGGCGTGGACCTCGACTACTACGCGCCGCCGCCCCGCGCGGCTTCGGGGAACGGCGCGGGTCCGCATCACGAGCGGGTGCCGCGCCTGGTGTTCACGGGGATGATGGACTACTTCCCGAACGTGGACGGGGTGCGCTGGTTCGCGGCCCAGGTCTTTCCGCGGGTGCGCCAGGCGCTGCCCAACGCCCGCTTCACCGTGGTCGGGAGGAACCCCGCCCGCTCCGTACGCGCGCTCGCGTCGGTGCCGGGGATCGAGGTGACCGGCGCGGTGCCGGACGTGCGCCCCTACCTCGCGGCCGCCGACGTCGCCTGCGTGCCGCTGCGCGTCGCGCGCGGGCTGCAGAACAAGATGCTCGAGGCGATGGCGATGGGGCTGCCGGTCGTGGCGACGACGCCGGCCTACGAGGGGCTGGACGCGCCCGAGGGCGCGGGCATCGAGGTGGCCGACGATCCCGGCGTCTTCGCCGAGCGGGTCGTGGGATTCCTCCGGGACGAGCCCCGCCGGCTCGAGGCGGGCCGTCGCGCCCGCGCCCACGTCGAGGCGCGCCATCAGTGGGCGGCCCACGGCGCCGCGCTGGAAGCGCTCCTCGAGGGGCTGGTCGCGTCGCGGCCCAAGCCGGGACGGCGAGAAGCGGTATCATGAGAGGCGCGATCGGACCGCGGCCCCTCCATGCCCGGCGCCGGACCGTCGCATCCACCCGGAGCCACGCCTGATGTGCGGCATCGCCGGAATCGTCGAGCTTCGCGGAGCCGTCCCCGACCGGGGAACGCTCGAGCGCATGGCCACGCTGCTCGCCCATCGCGGTCCCGACGAGCAGGGGATCGCCGTGATCGGACAGGCGGGGCTTGCCCATCGCCGCCTCTCCATTATCGACCTCTCCGGGGGACACCAGCCGATGGCCGACGCCACCGGCACGCTGACCCTCCTGTTCAACGGGGAGATCTACAACTTCATGGATGTCCGCCGCGAGCTGGAAACCCGCGGGCACCGCTTCGCGACGCGCTCCGACACGGAGGTGCTGCTCCAGGCCTACCAGGAGTGGGGCACCGACTGCGTGCTCCGGCTGAACGGGATGTACGCCTTCGTGATCTGGGACGCGCCCCGGCGGCGGCTGTTCGCGGCGCGGGACCGGCTGGGGAAGAAGCCGTTCTATTACGCGCTCACGCCCGACCGGTTCGTCTTCGGCTCCGAGCTCAAGGCCGTGCTGGCCGCGCCGGGTGTTCCGCGCGACGTGGACCCGGCCGCGGTGGACGAGTTCCTCTCCCGCTACTACGTGGGAGGGGCGCGAACCATTCTCCGCGGAGTCGCGAAGCTCCCGCCCGCGAGCTGGCTCAGCCTGGAGGAGGGACGCCTGACGGTCCAGCGGTACTGGCGTCCCGCGTTCCGTCCCGACGCGCCCGCGCGCCGCGAAGAGGAGTACCTCGAGGAGCTGGAGGCGCTCTTCCGCGACGCCGTCCGCCGCCGGATGATCAGCGACGTGCCGCTCGGCGCCTTCCTCTCGGGGGGCGTGGACTCCAGCGCCATCGTGGCGATGATGGCGGCCGAGGGGGGGCCGCCGGTGAAGACCTTCACCGTCGGATTCGACGAGGCCGGCTACTCCGAGGTCGAAGACGCGCGCGTCGTGGCCCGCCACCTCGGCACCGACCACCACGAAGAGACGGTTCGCCCCGACGCGATCGCGATCCTTCCCGATCTCGTGTGGCACTACGACGAGCCGTTCGGCGACTCCTCGATGGTGCCGACCTGGTACGTGGCCCGCATGGCGCGGCGCCACGTGACGGTGGCGCTCTCGGGGGACGGCGGCGACGAGCTCTTCGCCGGCTACACGCGCTACCAGCGCGCGCTCGACGAGCGCAGGCTCGACTGGATTCCCGAGCCGCTGAAGCGGCGCGTGCTCGCGCCCCTGGCCGAGGCGCTTCCCGCCGGGGCGCCGGCGCGGAACCGGCTCTACGCGGCCGCGCATCACTCCGTGCTGACCGGCGGTTACGACCTCGGGCTCTACCCCTACATCAAGTCCTGGCTCTACGCGCCGGCGATGCGGACCCAGGTGGGGAACGGCGGCGGGAACGGTGGAGCGGCGCTGCCGGCCGGCCTCACCCGGGCCGACCTGGAGCCGCTGGATCTGGTGAGCCGCCTCCAGTGGATCGACACGCTCGCGTATCTGCCCGACGACATCCTGACCAAGGTGGACCGCGCGAGCATGGCGCACTCGCTGGAGGCGCGCGCGCCGCTTCTCGACTACACCCTGGTCGACTTCATGGCCCGCGTGCCCAGCCGGCTCAAGCTACGAGGCGGCGTCTCCAAGTACCTGTTCCGGAAGATGCTCGCCAAGCACCTCCCGGCGTCCGTCTTCACCAAGCGGAAGCAGGGCTTCGCCGTGCCCAAGGGGGAGTGGTTCCGGCGCGATCTCAAGACGGTCGCGCGGGAGCGGCTTCTCGATCCCCGGACGCTCGCGCGCGGCTACTTCCGCCCCGAACGGATTCGCGAAGTGCTTCAACTGCACGAGGCAGGTCAAAGGGATTACAGCGATTGGATCTGGTGCCTGTTGATCCTCGAGGAGTGGCACCGGACCTTCATCGACCCCGCGACGAGGCGGATCTGAACGTGGAGGCTGCCTGATGTGCGGCATCTGCGGCATCTTCGCACCCGGCTCCGGCGCGGTGGACCGGGCGGTCCTCGAGCGCATGACGTCGTCGATCGTCCACCGGGGCCCCGACGACGTCGGGGTCCACGCCAAGGGACCGATCGGCCTCGGCTTCCGCCGCCTCTCGATCATCGGCATCGAGACCGGACACCAGCCGATGTTCACCGAGGACGGCCGGCTGGCGATCGTCTTCAACGGCGAGATCTATAACTACCGCGAGCTGCGGCGCGAGCTGGAGTCGCTGGGGCACCGCTTCCGCACCGAGACCGACACCGAGACGATCCTCCTCGCCTATCGCCAGTGGGGCCACGATTCCGTGCGGCGCCTGCGCGGCATGTTCGGCTACGCCATCTGGGACGAAGCCCAGAGCGCCCTCTTCCTCGCGCGCGACCGGCTGGGGATCAAGCCGCTCTACTACGCCTGGGACGGAAGCACGCTCCGGTTCGGCTCGGAGATCAAGGCGATCCTCGAGGACCGCTCCTTCCGGCCCACGATGGACCCGCTCGCGCTGGACGAGTACCTGACCTACCTCTACGTCCCGGCGCCGCGCTCGATCTTCCGCGAGGTGCGGAAGCTGCGCCCGGGGCACACGCTGACGGCGACCGCGCGGGGCATCGAAGAGCGCGAGTACTGGGATCTCGCGATCCGTCCCGGCCCGCCGCGTTCGGAAGAGGAAGTCGTCGAGGGGCTGCGCGCCGCGCTCGAGGACTCCGTCGCCTGCCACCTCATGAGCGAGGTGCCGCTGGGCGCCTTCCTGTCCGGCGGGGTCGATTCGAGCGCGGTGGTCGCCACCATGGCGCGGATGAACGACCAGCCCGTGCGCACGGAATCGATCGGCTTCCGCGAGGACGCCTACGACGAGCTCCCGTACGCGCGGCAGGTGGCCCGGGCCTTCGGCACCGACGCCCACGAGAAGATCGTGGAGGCGCACGCCGCCGACATTCTGGACGCGCTGGCGTGGCACTACGACGAGCCGTTCGCCGACTCCTCCATGGTCCCCACGTGGTACGTCTCGAAAGCGGCACGGGAGCGCGTGACCGTCTGCCTCTCCGGCGACGGAGGGGACGAGAACTTCGCGGGCTACCGCCGCATGCGCTTCGATTACCTCGAGAACCGGATCCGGTCGCGCATCCCGCGCTGGGTGCGCCGCGGCGTGCTGGCGCCGGTGGCCGCCGCGTATCCCAAGGCCGACCGTCTGCCGCGGGTGTTCCGCGGCAAGACGCTCCTCACCAACCTGACGCTCTCGCCCGAGCGCGCCTATCACAACACCATGCGCTGGTTCACGCCGGCGATGAAGGCGCGCCTCTACCGCCCCGCGCTCCGCGCCCAGGTGGGGGATCACGACGCGTTCGGCGTGCAGGAGGAGTTCTTCCGGCGCTCGGAGGGGTGGCACCCGCTCTCCCGCATCCAGTACGTCGACTTCAAGACGTACCTGCCGGACGACATCCTGGCCAAGGTGGACCGGGCGAGCATGGCCCATTCGCTGGAGGTGCGGGTGCCGCTCCTCGACCACCGGTTCGTCGAGCACGTCGCGACGATCCCCGCCGATCTCAAGATCCGGAACGGGTCGGGGAAGTACGTGTTCAAGCGCGCGCTGGAGGGGCGGGTGCCTCCCGACGTGCTCACGCGGCGGAAGATGGGCTTTTCCGTGCCGCTCGACCTCTGGTTCCGCGGCGAGCTGCGCGCGCCCTTCGAGGAGCGCGTGCTCGCGCCAGGGTCGTTCACCGAATCGCTGTTCGAGCCGGGCGCGATGCGCTCGCTCTGGGACGAGCACCAGAAGGGGATCCGCGACCGAAGCTATCCGCTCTGGGCGCTCCTCGTGCTCGAGCACTGGGGGCGGCGCTTCACGCCGGCCGCGTCGTGAGCGGCCCCGCCATCGGCGCCGGACGCGAGGGCGCGCGCCTTCGCATCCTCTCCTTCACGACGCTCTTTCCGAACCCGGCCGAGCCGGCGCGCGGGATCTTCGTGCGGAACCGGCTCGCGGGCGTGGCGGCGCACGCCGATCTCGTCGTGATCGCCCCGGTGAACGCGGGGCGAAACCCCCGCGTGCTGCGCGTCCCGCGGCGCCGGAAGGACCCGGCGGGATTCGACGTGCTCCACCCCCGCTTCGCGGTGCTGCCCGGGATGCTCAAGGGCTGGGACGCCGCGCTGCTCCACGCCGAGACGCTGCCGCAGATCCGCGGCGCTCTCGACGAGGCGCTGGGCGGGTCGCCTCCCGACCTCGTCGATGCGCATTACGCCTACCCCGACGGCGCGGCGGCCGCGCGCCTGGCGCGCCACCTCGGGGCCCCGCTCGTGCTCACCGTGCGCGGCTCCGACCTCGAGGTGCTCGCCCAGAACCCGGCGCAGCGGGGGCCGATCCAGCGAACCCTGCGCGAGGCGCGCGCCGTGGTCGCCGTCTCCCGCTCCCTGGAGCGGCGCGCGATCGAGCTCGGCGCCGCGCGCGACCACGTGCACGTCGTGCCGAACGGCGTGGACGTCGGCCGCTTCCGCGCGCTCGACCGGGCCGCCGCCCGCGAAGGGCTGGGACTCCCGGCGGGGCGCCGGATCCTGCTCGCGGTGGCGCGGCTCGATCCCGTGAAGGGGCTCGACTTCCTGCTCGAGGCGATGGCCGCGCTGCGCGCACGGCCCGGCGGCGCGGAGGTCGCGCTCCACATCGTGGGCGAGGGACCCGAGCGGCGCGCCCTGGAGGCCGCGATCGCGAGGCTCCGTCTCGGCGAGGTCGTCACCCTGCACGGCGCCGCCGCGCCCGAGATGCTTCCCCTCTGGTACGCGGCCGCGGACGTGGTCTGCCTCACCAGCCACAGCGAAGGGTGCCCGAACGTGGTCGCCGAAGCGCTCGCCTGCGGGCGTCCCGTGGTGGCCACCGCGGTGGGAGGCGTTCCCGACATGGTTCAGGACGGCGCGAACGGACTTCTGATTCCGCGGCGCGACCCGGCTCTCGCCGCCGACCTCCTGGCGCGGGCCCTGGCCCGGTCGTGGAGCGCGGAGTCGATCGCCGCCGGCGGACGCCGCAGTTGGGAGACGGTGGCCCAGGAGCAGCTCGCGATCTACCGCGCGGCCGCGGCGGGGGCGCCCGTCGCGGCGCTGGCCGCCGCGCCCGGACTGGAGCGCGCACGATGAGCGGCATCGCCGGAATTCTCGTGCCGCCGGGAGGGCGCCCCCTCGCCGCCTCCGATCTGGACGCGATGGCGCGCGCGCTCGGCGGGGAGGAGGCCGGACCGCCGCTCCTCCTCGACGAGGGGCGCGCCGCATTCGTGGTGCGCGGCCGCGCCGGCTACGATTCGGGGCTCGCGAGCCGGCGCGTGGGGAACGCGGTCCTGGGCCTCGCCTTCTTCGGCCGCCTCACCGCGCCGCCGCCGGCGGCAGGAGACGAGGGGGATTCGGGGCCGGGCCGCGGCGGCGCTCCGCTCCAGGCTCTTCTCTCGCTCTGGCTCGACCGGGGACCCTCCTGCGTCGCCGATCTGCGCGGCGAGTTCGCGCTTGCCGTGTACGACGGCCGCGACAAGACGCTCCACCTGGCCACCGACCGGATCCGCATCCAGCCGCTCGTCACGGCCGACCGCCCCGACCAGTTCCTCTTCGGGTCGCACATGGCGGCGCTCCTGGCCTCGCCGGTCCCCTTCGCGCCGACCCTGGACGCGGGAGCGCTCCTCGACGTCGTCGCCTCCTCGGTGGTCTCGGCGCCGCGCACCATCTTCCGCGAGGTGGACAAGCTGCCGGCGGGGCACCGGCTGGCCTTCCGGAACGGCCGCGCGTCGGTCGAGCCCTACTGGGAGCCCGACTTCACGCGCGCCGACGGCGCCTCGCCCGAGCGCCTGGCCACCGCGACCCGCGACGCGCTGGCCGCCGCCGTCCACGATCGGCTCGCGCGGGACGGTGCGGGGAGCTACGGCGCGTTCCTGAGCGGCGGCGTGGACAGCACGACCGTGACCGGACTGCTCACCAAGGAGAGCGGCGGCCGGATCGCGACCTTCTCGATCGGCTTCTCCGAGGAGCGCTTCAACGAGCTGCAGTACGCCCGGGTCGCCGCCTCGACGTTCCACACGCGGCACACCGAGTATTTCGTCACGCCGCGCGACACCGAGGATGCCGTGCTGGCCGTGGCGGAATCGTTCGACGAGCCATTCGCGAACGCGTCGGCCGTGCCCACCTACTATTGCGCCAAGGTGGCCCGCGAGCACGGCGTGGCGACGCTCTACGCGGGAGACGGCGGGGACGAGCTCTTCGCGGGCAATCAGCGGTATGCCGACGGCCGCGTCTTCGAGCCCTACGACCGGGTGCCGCGCTGGCTTCGCGACCCCATTCTCACGCCGGCGATCGCGGCGGCGGGCCGGATCGTGCCGCACCCGCTCTTCGTGAAGGCGGGGAAGTACGTGCGGCGCGCGTCCCTTCCGCCCGCGGAACGGATCGTCTCCTACGATTTCTGGAACGTGGTGCCTCCCGCCGCGTTCGCCACGGCCGACCTCATGGCCGCGGCGGCCGGCTGGCGCCCGGCGGCGATGGTGATCCGCCATCACGACCGCGCGCACGCCACGACCGCGCTCGACCGGCACCTCTATCTCGATCTCAAGATCACGATCAGCGACAACGACGTCCCCAAAGTGGCGCGCATGTGCGAGCGCGCCGGCGTCGCCGTCCGGTTTCCGTTCCTGGACGAGCGCGTGGTGGACGTGGCGACGCGCGTGCCCGCTCGGATCAAGATGCGCGGGGGAGAGCTCCGGACATTCTTCAAGGACGCCTACAAGGACCTTCTCCCGGTGGAGACCCGCACGAAGTCCAAGCACGGCTTCGGGCTCCCGATCTCCGGCTGGCTCAAGAGCGATCCGGGCCTCCGCGCGATGATGCGCGACCTGGTGCTCTCCCCGCGCAGCGTGGACCGCGGCTACTTCCGGCGGGAAGCCCTCGAGGACGTGGTGCGCCGCCACGAGGAGGACGCGACGCCGTACTACGGAACGGTCCTCTGGAATCTCATGGTGATCGAGCTGTGGCACCGCCGGGTGCTCGACGGACGGCGGTGAGCGCGCCCGACCGCTTCGAGGTGGTGGAGCCCGCGCGCGCGTTCGGCGAGCTGGGCCCGGCCTGGGAGGAGCTCCTTTGCTCGAGCGCGGCGGACTCGCCGTTCCTCACGCCGGCCTGGCTCGAGGCCTGGTGGGGCGCGTACGGCGCCGGCCGCGAGCCGCTCCTGGTCTTCGCCCGGCGCGGCGAGGCGATCGTCGGCATCTTCCCGCTCCAGGTCGCGGCCGAGCGGTGGCGCGGCCGCCTTCCGCTCCGGACGCTCCGCCTGTTCGGAGACGGGACGCACGATTCCGACTACCTGGACTTCATCGTGGCGCGCGGCGAGGAGGATCTCGTCCTCCCCGCGTTCTGGGCCTGGCTCCGCCGCGCCGGCTCCTCCCTCCGCTACGAGGTGGCGCAGTGGAACGAGATCCCGGAGGCGTCCCCCGCGGGCGCGGTCGTCCGGAAGCTCGCCGAGCGGGACGGCTCCCTCCTGGAAGAGCACCGCGTCGGGTGCGTCGTCACGGCGCTGCCCCCGTCCTACGAGGGCTACGTCGCGTCGCTCAAGCCGCGGATGCGGACCAAGGTCCGCTCGCTGCGTCGCGTCCTCTCCGATCAGCACGGCGCCCGGTTCGAGCGCGCCGACGAGGCCACTCTGGACGCCACCCTGGACTCGCTCTTCCGTCTGCACGAGCGCCGGTGGACACTTCGAGGGGAGTCCGGCGTGTTCGCCGCTCCCGAGAAGCGCGCCTTCTACCATGCCATGGGACGCGCCCTGTTGACGCGGGGCTGGCTGGATCTGACGACGCTGGTCGCCGACGGGGCCCCCGTGGCGCACCAGTGCTGCATCCGCTACCGCGGGACCGCGTTCCTGCTCCAGGAGGGGTACGACCCCGACTGGGAGGACCGCGGCGTGGGCAACGCGCTCCGCGCGATGACGATCGAGGCCATGATCGGGGACGGCCTCCACACCTACGATTTCCTGGCGGGCGTCACCAGCCACAAGCTCTCCTGGGGGGGCACCGTGAAGGAGAGCCTCCGGCTCACCCTGCGGGGAAACGGCGCGCGCGCGGCGATCGCGTCGGGGCTCTCGCTGCTCTCCGCCGCGCGGGCGCGTCTGCGCGCCGCCTTCTCCCGGAGCGCCCGATGAACGCCGCGAAGGCGGCCGCGGCGGCGCTCTTCCAGGCGGCGGGAGGGGAGCCGCTCCTCCGGGCCGCGGGAAACCGCTGGATGCTCGCGCCGGGCGGCGGAGGCGCGCGCCTGCGCCGCCGCGCGTCCCCGCCCTTCCTGATCCTGATCTATCACCGCGTCCACCCCGACCCCGGGCCGTTCATGATCGATCCCGTGCCTCCGGCGCTCTTCGAGCGCCAGATGCGCCACCTGGCGCGCGCCTACCGGCCGCTGCCGCTCGCCACCCTACTCGAGCGGAGCCGCGCGGGCACCGTCCCCGAGGGGGCCGTCGCGGTCACCTTCGACGACGGCTACGCCGACAACGCCGAGTACGCGGCGCCGATCCTGGCGCGCCACGGGGTTCCCGCGACGATCTTCCTCGTGACCGGGTGCATCGGCACGGGGACGATCCCCTGGCACGACGAGGTGCTCCTCGCGTTCGCGGCGGCGCGCGGAGGCGCGATCCGCATTCCGGGGCAGCCGGCCGACGAGCCGCCCCTTCCGCTCGGAACCGAAGCGGAGCGGCACCGCGCGGCCTTCCGCGCCCTGGCCGCGCTCAAGCCGAGGCCCGAGGCGGAGCGCCTCGCCGGCGTGCGCGCGATCCGGGAAGCGCTGGGGCCGGGCGATCCGGGTACCGCCGCGTCGCTGATGCTCGACTGGGACCGCGTGCGCGCGATGCGGGACTCGGGGATCGTGTTCGGCTCGCACACGGAGACCCACCCCATCTTGAGCCGCGTCACCTCCGAACGGGCGCGCGAGGAGGTGGTGCGCTCGAAGCGGACGATCGAGAAGGAGCTGGGGGAGGAGGCGGCGTTCTTCGCCTATCCGAACGGCCGCCCCGAGGACTACGACGAGGGCGCGGTCGAGGCGCTCCGCGCCGCGGGGTACCGGGGCGCGCTCACGACGACGTTCGGACCGAACGAGGCGGGGGAGGACCCGTTCCGGTGGCGCCGGGCCGCCGCGTGGTCGGCCGATCCGCGGCGCTTCGCGCTGCAACTCGCCTGGTATCGGTTCCGCGGCGCCGACGCGGCGGCCGAAGCGCCCGTCGCCGGCCCCGCGCTGGCCGGAGCCGGAGGGGGCCGCTAGCGATGCGCGACATCCTGATCGCGCTCCTCGTCTTCGGCAGCGCTCCGGTCGCGGTCTTCCGCCCCGACATCGGCATCCTGGCCTACATCTGGATCGGGCTCATGAACCCCCACCGCCTCTCGTGGCGGCTGGAGTACGCGCCGGTCGGGCTGGTGGTGGCGATCGCCACGCTGCTCGGCACGGTGATCCGCGGGGAGATCCGGCGCATCCCGATGAAGTCCACGACCATCCTCCTGATGGTCTGGATGCTCTACACGACGCTGACGACGATGACGGCCATCTCCGGACGCGACGCCTGGATCGAGTGGAACCGCTTCTCGCGGATCATCTTCATGTGCTTCGTGGCGATGATGCTGCTCCAGGAGCGGAAGCGCCTCGAGCGCTACGTCTGGGTGGCGATGGCCTCGATCGCCTTCTACAGCGTGAAGGGGGGGCTCTTCTCCCTCGCGACCCGCGGCGCCTATCGCGTGTGGGGGCCGATGGGCTCCTTCATCGAGGGGAACAACGAGCTGGCGCTCGCCGAGATCATGATCCTGCCGCTCATGCTCTACTTCGCGCGCCAGGTGAAGAAGACCTGGCAGCGCTGGGCCTATTACGGCTCGATCGTGCTGACGATCTTCTCGATCCTCTTCTCCTATTCGCGGGGGGCCTTCGTGGCCTTCGCCGGCGTCGCGGGCATCCTCCTGGTCCGCTCCCGCTACCGGTTCCAGGGACTTCTGATGGTGCTCGTGCTCGGAGCCGCCCTGATCTCCTTCGTTCCGGCCGAATGGAAGGATCGGATGACCTCGATCGAGTCGTATCAGACCGACCAGTCCGCCCAGGGGCGTATCAACGCCTGGCACTTTGCCGTGAACATCGCGATGACGCATCTCTTCGGCGGGGGGTTCCGCACCTTCACGAAAGAGCTCTTCATGGTGTACGCCCCAAACCCGACCGACGTCCACGACGCGCACAGCATCTACTTCGAGGTGCTTGCGGAGCAGGGGTTCCCCGGGCTCTTCATCTTCCTCGGCATCCTCGCCACCGCCCTCTGGAAGCTGGAGCGGATGCGGAAGCGCTGGCCGAAGGATCCCGACCGGCGCTGGGCGCGCGACCTGGCCGAGATGCTGCAGTTCTCGCTGCTCGGCTACATGTTCGGCGGGGCGTTCCTGGGGCTGGCCTACTTCGACCTGCCGTACTACCTCGTGGTCTCGACGATTCTCCTCGAGTACGTCGCCGAGCGCCAGCCGGCCGCCGTCCCGGTGCCGTCGCCGGCGGAGCCGGCCCGTCCCGGCGCGCTCGGCCGCGCGCCCGCGGCGGGCTAGCGCATGCGGCTGGTCGTCGACCACCGGACGCAGGGGCAGGGCGTCGAGGGGGTGCACCTTCTCGGCATGGCGCGCGCCTTCGAGCGCGCGGGCGCCGAGGTCGTGATCGTCTCGCCGCCGGGGGTGGAGGTGGGGCGGCCCGGCGCGGCGCCGCGCAAGGCGCCCGGCCTCCGGGGGCTCTGGTGGATGCTCGCCGAGCACGTCCCCGAGACGCTCTTCGAGCTGATGGAGATGGTCTACAACGTCCCGGCCTATTTCCGCCTGCGTCGGGCGCTGCGGACGCCGCGGGCCGACGCGCTCTACGAGCGCTACGCGTTCTTCCACGTCGCGGGAGCGCTGGCGGCGAGCGCCGCGGGCGTGCCGCTGATCCTGGAAGTGAACTACACCGCGGCGACGCCGCTCTACCGGCGCCGCAGCCGCCTGCTTCGCCCGATCGCGCGCGCCGCCGAGCGCTTCGTCTTCCGCCGCGCCCGGCTCATCGTGGCCGTATCGTCGGTGCTCCGCGACGCCATCGTGGCCGGCGGCATTCCCGCCGACCGCGTCCTGACGCTGCCCAACGCCGCCGATCCCGATCGATTCCGTCCCGAGATCTCGGGGGAGGCGGTGCGCGAGCGGCATGGGCTTCGCGGCGCCCGCGTCGTGGGCTTCACGGGGGCGTTCTTCCCCTGGCACGGCGTCGGGTTCCTGCTCGACGCGGTGGCGGCGCTCCTGCGCGAGATGCCCGAGGCGGCGGCCCTGCTGGTGGGGGACGGTCCCGAGCGGCCCCTCCTGGAGGAGCGCGTGCGCCGCGAGGGCCTCGAGGCGCGCGTGCGCTTCGCGGGATGGATCGGCCACGACGGACTCCCCGAGCACGTCGCCGCCTTCGACATCGCGGTGATGCCCGACTCCAACGAGTACGGCTCGCCGATGAAGATCTACGAGTACATGGCGATGGGGAAGCCGGTGGTGGCGCCGCGCCTGGGCCCGCTCGCGGACGGGATCGTGGATGGGGCGACGGGAATTCTCTTCCCGCGGCGGGACCCCGCCGCGCTGCGTGCGGCGCTGGCGTCGCTTTTGGGCGACGAAGCGCTCCGGGCGCGCATGGGGGCGAACGCCCGCGCGCACGTCCTGGCCCATCACACGTGGGACCGGAACGCGGCGCGGGTCCTGGAACGGATCGGCGCGTCCCCGCCCACGACGCCCGCCGGGGTCGGGGGACGCACTGCTGCGCCCTCGGGAACGTGATACTCTTAGGGGTATGAGAACGATGCGATGGGCCGTTCCGGCCCTCCTGATGGGCGTGTGCGCGGCGGCGTTCTGCGGGTCCCGGGAACAGGCCCGCGCCCAGGGGAGCTATATCCCCTCGCCGCCGGAGCAGGACTCGATCCTCTATCCGGAGCAGAAGCAGGATCCCCGGGTCGCGCCGCACGACGCGCACAACGCCTACACCAAGGACCCGTACTCGCCGAAGAACGAGAAGAAGGGGTTCGTCAACAACGACTACTTCTCGATCGCGGTGAACCCGACGGCCGCGCAGCTCATTCCGATCGTCGAGAACGGGCACCTGGGCTCAAAGAACAACCCGCGCGGCTTCTGGCCGCGCTACAACGAGGGGAACAAGGACCAGGCGTTCGGCGAGCTGAAATACGTCCTCTGGGTCTTCCCGAACCATCCCCGGGCGCTCCACCTGCTGGGGATGCTCTCCCGGGAGACCAACCAGCCCGCGATCCCGATCGCCTACTACGAGAAAGCGCTCCGGCTCTTCCCGGACCGTGCCTACACGCACGCGCAGTATGGCGCCTACCTGGTCGAGATCGGGGAGAAGACGCAGGGAATCCTGCAACTCCAGCAGGCCCTGCAGATGGACCCCAGCCTGCTCACGGCGCGCGCCTGGCTGGACAAGGCCAAGCGCTCGGTCGGGATCGAGGTGGGGGACAACGCCCCGGCGTCCAGCAGTCCCGAGAACCCCACCCAGCGGGACGGAATGTACGTGCCGAGGCGCTAGCCGCCGGCCGTCGATTCGATCCTAGGAAGCTTCCGGCGCTGCCGTGCCGGGGCGCAGCCGGGCCCGCACCCACGCGACGAGCGCCTCCCGCTCCTCCTTGCGGATCCATCCAAGACCCCACATCAGGCCGGCGTACACGAGGAAGAGGGCGATTCCCACGGCGAGCGATGCGACGAGCGGCATCGGCGGCAGCAGGGCGCGCAGCCCCCAGATCGCCGCCGCGAGCAGGGCCGCCGGGACGACCCGCCCGAACTCGAAGCGGATCGGGTAGGCGCGCTGCCCCTCGCGATAGACCCACACCGCCTTGAAGGCGAACGCGATGACGGTGGCGAGCACCGCGCCGAACATCCCCCAGCGGGGAATCAGGACGGCGTAGAGCCCGAGGCAGAGGAGGCAGGTCCCGGCGAAGATCGCTCCGAGGAGCGGCGTGCGGCTCTTCAGCTTCATCCCCAGCTCGAAGTAGGTCCCGATCCCGTTCAGCACGTACGCCACGACGACGAGGGGGACCAGGCGCGCCGCCGCGGCGTAGCTCGGCGGCGCCACGATGCCGATCACGTCGCGGATGACCAGCGCCATGCCCAAGCCGGCCGCGAGGAGGCCCAGGGTGAAGTAGCTGAAGACGCGCGTGTAGAAGGACGGCGCCGCGGGGTCGCTCGCGACCTCGAACGATTTCGCGTTCCACACCTGGAAGAACGACGCGACCACGAGGGTGTTCAGCATGATGCCGAATTTGTAGGCGAGGGCGTAGATGCCCACCTGGGCGAAGCCGGCGCTGGCCTGCAGGAAGAAGCGGTCGGCGAAGTTGATGCCGAACAGGCTGAGCTGCACCAGCACCAGCGGGTAGCCGTAGGCCACCATCTTCCGGAGGAGGGCGCCGTCGAACCCGAGCCCCACCGAGCGGATTACGTACGCGAGGAGGACGCCGCCCAGAGCCAGGTTGGTGATCAGGTTGCTGACCAGGATCCCCTCGACGCCCCAGTGGAGGCCCACCAGGAAGAAGACGTTGAGGAGCGCGCCCACGATGAACTTGATCACTGTGATCGTGCTGAAGAGGGCGGAGCGCAATAGAACGGCCAGGTAGGTCATGCCGAACTCGGCCACCATGTTGAATCCGAATCCGACGAAGAGGATCCGGAGCCAGCGGGTGAAGCGCGGGTCGTGGAAGACGCCCCGCGCGAGCCAGGGCGCCGCGAGAAAGAGCGCCGCCGCGATCGCGAAGGACACCGCGAGGATGGGGAGGAGCGCGGTGGAGACCACGCGCTTCCGCTCCTCCTCGGGGGCGAGATAGTAGTAGCGGTAGATGGCGTTCGCGAGCCCCAGGCTGAAGAGCATCCCGATCGCGAGGGCGGTCAGGTCGAGGTACTCGATGACGCCGTACTCGGCGGGGGAGAGGTTGTACGTGTAGAGGGGAACCAGGAGGAGCCCGGCGATGCGGATGCCGACGTTCCCCAGGCCGTAGATGCCGGCGTGCTTGAGAACGCTCGCGAAGGAGGCGGCGGAGGGCTTCCCGGCGGGGGCGCTCACTCGGGGCGGGACGCCTCATCGCCGGCCCGGGCAGGCATGGCGCGTCCGGTCGGGTCCGAGGCGCCGCGCGTCCCGCCCAGCCGCCGCGCGACCGCGGTGCGCACGCGGCGCGCCAGGGGCGCGAGCCAGGCCGCGTAGGGGCGAAGGTCCCGCCAGTCGAAGAGGGCGAACCGCTTCGGCTCGAGGAGCTGGGCGATCAGGCGGCCCTTCGGCACGGCCGGGTCGGACCACGATTCCAGGAACACCCCCAGATCGCGATCGCCGTCCACCCACGCGGCGCGGTTCTTCTGCCGCTCCGAGGCGCCCACGTCCACGCCCGCGAGGTCGGCATAGACCAGCGCCGGCAGGTCCACCCCGTTCACGATCATCGTCTTCATCCAATAGTCCGACCGCCCGACGGTTGCCTCGATGAACCAGGGGGCGCCGGCGCCGTCCAGCTTGAACTCCACCGAGGCGATCCCGCGGTAGTCGAGCCCGCGAAAGAGGCGGAGCCCCTCGTCGATCAGGTCGGGGCGATCGAGGCCGCGCGCCGCGCTGCTGTTGCCGAGGGTGCGCGGCACCTGGCGGATCTTCTGTCCCGCGAAGGCGCCGCGCGGGCGCCCCTCCCGATCGAAATACCAGGCGGCGAACACGACCTGCTCGTCGCCGCCCTCGATCCACTGCTGGAGCAGGTAGCGGTCGATGTCGCGATGGCGCTCCGCGAGCCGCGCGAGCTCCCCGCGGTCGGGAACGATCTCGACCTTGAGCGAGGACATCGGCACCGCGGGCTTCACGACGCAGGGAAACGCCGCGGCGTCGAGCGCGGCCGAGGGGCGTTCGCCGCGGGCCTCCGCGGCGCTCACCGCAGTCGTGCGCGGCACGCGCAGGCCCTGACGCTCCGCGAGGGGTCCCAGGGTGTCCTTCTCGATCAGCTCGAGGAGGAGCTCGGGGCGGGGAAAGGGAATCCGGTAGCGGTCGCGGAGCCCCGCCCGCGGGTCGTTCACGACGCGGACCATCCGGTCGTTCGTCACGAAGAGGACCGGGGCTTGGGGCAGGGCGCCGGCCAGCTCGGTGAGAAAGGGAGCCAGCGAGGGCCCGTGCACGTCCTCGTGGTGCAGCTTCAGCCCGTAGCGGGTCGCGGCGGAGGGCTGCGCCCAGTTCGATTCGACCGCGACCACCGTGACCCCTTTCCGCGCGAGGGAGCGCACGATGGCAAGCCCGTGCGAGCAGAGGCCAACCACCACGGCCGGCGGCCTGCCGGACGCGGGCAGGGCCCGCCTCAGGCTCTCGACCGAGCGGTGGATCGTCACGCTGGAAACACCTCCGGGAAGACCGATGGAACGGGAGGGGCGGGAGCGCCCCGGCCGACCATCTTAGACGATTTCGAGGATTTGGGGCGGGCCCGGCTCAGCGCGCCATCAGGTTGCTGGGCGGCGCCGGGGGGGTCGTGTCGACGACGTTCGTCGTGTAGCGCACCGCGAACTTCCAGCTCTTCGCGGGGTCGAGGCCGCTCACGGTCACGGTCTGCACCGAGCCGGGCGCGAGCGGGGCCGGGACCGTTCCCGGCGCGTCGCCGGCCGCGAACCACGCCACGTTGCTCGCCGGCGGGAACTGGTAGGCGCGCGTCGCCTGGTTGAACCCGAGCCAGGGAACGATCGTGCGGTCGGCCGCCTTGATGCGGTAGCCGGTCGTGCCGGGGGGAACGGTCCAGGAGAGCTGGTAGGAGCCGCTGCCCACGCTGGTCGCGGCGACGCCGGGAACCGTGAACCACCCCGTGACCGGACGATACAGGTCGGTCTGCATCATCGCCTCGCTCGCGGGATCGCTGGGGGTTCGCACCGTGACGTACTGGATGTCGCCGACCAGGAGCTTGGCCGCGCGCGTCAGGTACTTGGCGTCGCCGGTCAGGTTGTAGGCCAGCGTGAGCGCCCGCGCGCTGGAGATCGGACGGAAGCCCTCGGACCAGTAGGGATTGGTGGCGTCGTTCACCTGGTCCAGGTAATAGGCGTAGACGTATCCGAACTGCGTGCTCCCGCTGCCGACGTCGAAGTAGAACTCGTTGTAGATGAAGTCGGCCAGCCCGAGCAGGTAGTCCTCCATCGCCTGTGCGCGCGGATCGTTCGCCTCGCGCATCAGGCGCAGCCCTTCCCACATCGCCTCGAAATGAATCTGCACCGTCATGAAGTCGGAGACCAGGCGCGGCGTGACGTAGCCGTTCCAGGACTGCCACATGTAGCCCCGGTCCAGGTTGCGTCCGGCGGGAAGGCCGCTGCCGGGCGTGTCCCGCGATGCGAGGGTCGCGGTCGTCATCGTGCTGAGGTCCGACCAGTAGCGCGGATCGCGCGTGATGTCCCAGAGGAGCGCGAAGTCGCGGTAGTAGCGCGACCACCCGCGCATGCCTCCGTCGCCGAAGGTCTGGAGCGGCTTGTAGTAGTAGGGCGTCACGCCGTCCGCCATGCCGTGCTTCCATTCGCCGTAGTCCAGGAACGCCTCGTGGTAGAGCTCGTTGCCGGTCATGTAGTAGGCGATCGGCACGCTGATCCAGTGGGGGTGCTCGAAGTCGAAGATCCGGCCGTTGAACGTCCCAAGGTTCACGCCGCTCCCCTCGTCGCCCGGGTCGATCTGGTTCGCCGTGTAGTCGAATCCGTCCGAGTGGCGCACGGCGGTGTCCGCCTTGTAGAGCGAGTTCCGCTCGCCCTCCGCCAGGAAGCCGCCGTTGCCGGTTCGGATCCAGTCGATCATGTCCACGAAAGCGAAGTCCATCTGGTTGCCGCCGCCGCCGGCGCCCCACGCCTTGTACCGGTAGAAGCCCGGGGTCAGGTTCGCCAGGGAGGGGCTGGTGCCGCCGTGGGCGGTGAACCAGCGCTGCTGGTCGTTCGCGGAGACCAGCTTCGTCTCGCCGTAGATGGCGCCGGCCGCGGAGTACTGCGCCATCGGCGCGCGGCCGGAGAGCGGGTACTGCATCTCGTAGAGCGCGGTGTTCCGGTTCGCCGGAGCCGTGGCGTGGAAGTCGAAGAAGAGCTCCCGCGTCTCGTAGGCGCCCCACGCGAACTTGATCGAGGTCTTGCTGTTCCGCTTGCTGAAGAGCTCGATCCGCGCGCTGCCATCGCCGGCCAGCTCGAATCCGGCCGGCCAGAGCGCGCTCATCCAGCGCATGCCGAGGGTGATGCCGCGTCCCGTCCCGTCCTCCAGCGAGGCCCATCCCAGGGCGTAGTCGGCGGCGTTGCCCGACAGCGCCTGGTAGATCGTGCCGCCGACCTTCCGGACCTCGACGCCGTTCTGCGCGAAGGTCGTCCCCGAGATCACCATCGGCGCGTTCGTGTAGGCGTTCTCCGGGATGCCGTCCTGCGTCGAGTAGGCCTGGTAGAGGTACATCGTCTCGCCCGAGGCGAGGGCGTCGGTTACGGTCCCGCGCGACGTCGCCGTCGTGAAGCGCAGGGAGGGTCCGGGGGAGAGCGGCACGACGACTTCGGCGCTCTTGAAGGCGAAGGCGGAGACGTTCGCGGCCCTGGCGTTTCGGAGCGAGACCCACGCCCGCGCGTACGACTTGCCCTTGTAAAAGTGGAGCCGGACCAGGTACTCGCAGAGCCTCGTGCCCGCGCCGTTCTTCAGGGTGCCGGTCGCGCGCACCACCGCGCGCACGGGTCCGTTCTCCTCGATCGTGACCGAGGCGCCGGCATCGTTCGCCGAGGTGAAGCGCCCGCCCGAGGGATCGATCGCCACGACGCCCTCGCCGCCGGCCGTGACGAGGGAGGTGGCGCCGACGGAGACCTGATCGAAGAGCCGGAAGGGGCTCTTTCGGATGGTGAAGGTCGCCGCTCCGGTCGCGATCTGGATCGACGTGCCCTGATCGGTCGCGAGATCGGACCCGCCGAAATTCCCGGCGCCGTTCGTGAGCGAGACCGAGGCGCTCGATCCTCCGGCGGCGAGGTCGCTCTGGTAGTCGACGAGGACCCAGCGGATCGCCCCGCTCGGGTAGCGCGCGAGCTCCCGGAACTGGCCCGCGGCGGCGCCGGTGAGCCCCAGCTGGGACACGCTCGTGATCCCCTGCGCTTCCTCGAGGGGGATCCCCACGCTGACGGGACCCGCCGTGCGCGCGAGACCCGCGGCGCCCGCCACGAGCGCTTCCTGAACCGTGATCGGAACGGGGAGCGCGGCGAGCGCGGGGAACACAGCCACGGAGGTCAGGAAGAGGAACGCGGCCAGCGCGGTGGCGCCCGCGGCGACCGCGCGTCTACCGGATCCGGAGGTCACTCACGTCCCCGGGCGCGATGGCGTCGCTGCTCGATGCGTAGCGGTAGAGCCAGAAGTCTCCGTTCATGTGGAGGATGAAGACGTCGTTGTCCGGATCGTAGATGAGATCCTCGTTGCTCATGTCCAGGTTCGGCGGGGAGGTGGCGGGGAAGACCTGCTGCCACTGCCGCGTCGAGGGCCGGTAGAGCCACGTGTCGGTGAGCGGCGTCGTGTTGTTCGTGCCGCCCCAGAGCATGACGAGATCGTGCTTGGAGTCGTACGCCATGGACGCGAAGCGGCGCACCGGCGGCGGGCTGTTCTGGGGCGACACCTGCGACCAGACGCGGGCCGATGCGTCGAAGGCCCACATCTCGTTCCCGGGATTGGGGTAGACGGTGCCTCCGCCGAACACGTAGGAGACCCGCCGCATGGAATCGAAGACCATCGACTGCGACATCCGGGCTGCCGGCGTGCTGGCCGTGGTGGCCTGCTCCCACAGCTCGGTGTTCACGTCGAAGAGCCAGGCCGAGGTTCCGCTGCCGTAGGAGGACGTGGCGCCGCCGAACACGACGAAACGGTGCGTGTTCGGATCGTACGTCGAGGTCTGCTCGAAGACGTTGAAGGGGTGCGTCGTTCCGGTCGCCTGGTGCCAGGCCTTCGTCGCGAAGCTGTAGATCCAGGTGTCGCCGACGTAGTCGTTCGGGATGCTGCTGTTCGCGCCGCCCCACATCACGACCTCGTTCTTCTCGGGGACGAACGCGATGCAGGCATAGGAATGGCGGTCGAACGGCGTGGGATCGGTCGTGTTGGCCGGGAGGGCGGTCGTGATCCCGTTGATCCGTGCCCAGTTGCTCACCTTCTCCAGGGAGATCCGGTTGGCGAGCGGATCGTACGTCCAGAGCGCGTTCGCGTAGATGTTGTAGGGGCGCGACGCGTCCATGTAGCCGTCGAAGAGGATCAACCGTTTGCCGAGCGGGTCGTACATCATGCGGTTCCAGCCGCGCGCCTGGAACTGCCCCGAGAACCCGGAGAGCCCGACCTGGCTGGGGGTCGGCTGCTTCACCCAGATATTGGATGGAATGGAGATGGCGGCGGCCGCGTCGCTCGAAACGATCAGGAGCGCGGCCGCGAAGAGCGCGGCGAACGTTCGCTGCAGCCACAGGAGCACAGTTCCACCCTCCGGGACCGGCGGTTCGCGCCGCCGGCGCCGATCTCGATTCTCGGTGTAGGTTCTCGGTGACGGAGACGGCTTTCCCCCGGAAAGCGCCGCACACGAACAAGCAGCTATCGTACCATCGTTCGGCAGCGCTGCGTCGCGGGATCAGCGTGGCCCCGCATTCGATTGGGCCCGACCCATATGGCATCCGGGACGCGCCGCAAACCGCAACTCGCGACCGCAGCTACGGCGCGAGGTCTTGCACGCCCCGCGTGCGAGACGCCACCGGCCGTGGCGGCGGCTTGGGGGCCGGATCCAGCCCAAGACGACGCGACTCGCTCCGAATCACGTACCGATCCGTACTCCGAGCGCCCGAACGGGGTTCGGCGGGGACATGGCACCGGGCGGGCGATTTGCCTCATAATGGCTATCTTGCCTTCCGATGGTACGAACGCGGCAGGGGTTGCCGGATGGGTCGACCGGCGGCCCGCGACCAGAGGAGACAGCACATGAGGGACCGGACATCGAGAATGCGTCGCGCGGTCGCCCTCGCGCTGGCCGCGGGCGCCATCCTGGGCGCGTCCGCCTCCCGCGCGCAGAGCAACGGCTACAACTCCCTCACGGCGTTCTGGACGGCTCCCGGCGACGACGGCACCACAGGGCAGGTGAGCGCCTACGAGCTCTTCTATGACACGCGTCCGCCCGGAGCCGACATCGGGGCTTGGTGGAACGCCGTTCCGTTCTCGCAGCGGGTGAGCCTCATCCCGCCCCTCGCGGTCGCGGGGCAGCCCGATTCGGCGCGCATCGCCGGTCTCAGCCAGGGCACCACCTATTATTTCGTGATCGTGGCGCGCGACGAGGCCGCGAACGTTTCCGGATATTCCAACGTCGCCTCGGGGACCACGCTCTCGTGCGGAGCGCCCACCACGGCGCCCTCCTCGTTCGCCTCCGAGGTCGATTCGGCCGGAGTCCTGGTCACGTGGGACGCGGCCACCGATCCCGCGGCGCTCTCCCTTCACCTCTATCGCGCGACCGGTTCGGGGCCCTCGTGGACGATGCTCCAATCGCTCCCACCGTCGTCCACCTCCTGGCGCGATCCCCAGACCGCGGCGGGAACGACCTATCGCTACCGGGCCACGTGGGCCGGTCCCGACATCCAGGGCGTCACCTGCGAGGGGCCCTACTCCGCCCAGGCGGTCGTCACGACCCCCTCGCGCGCCGGGACGGCCGCGATGGCGGGGAGCGGGCAGATCCACGCGTACCCCAATCCCGCCTCCGACCACGTCCAGGTCGCCCTCGACGTCACGGCGCCGTCGCCGCTCGCCGCGCGAATCCGGGTCTACGACCTGAACGGGCATTGGCTCGCCACGGTCGCCGAGGGGACGTTCCCGCCGGGGCGCAGCGTCGTCACGTGGGACCGTCTGGGGCGGAGCGGCTTGAAGCTGGCCCCGGGCTACTACGAACTCCTTGGGACGGTGGGGAACAGCCGCGTGCGCGAGCGCCTCGTCCTACTCCCCTAGGTGGATTCCCTTCGAGCCAAGTCCGGCGGCCTGGCCCCGTCGCTCGACCTCCCGCGACCGCGGCGCTGGCCGCTCGCCGCCGCGCTGTTCGCCTTGGGCCTCGCGGCGATGGCAGCGGCCTATCCCGCGACCCTCGGGTCGTTCTACGAGGTCTGGCGCGGGTCCGACACCTTCACGCACTGCTTCTTCGTGATCCCGATCACGGCGTGGCTCGTCTGGCGCCGGCGCGCCGACCTCCGCGCGCTCGCCCCGGAGCCGTTCTGGCCGGGGCTCCTCCTCATCGCGGGCGCGGGCGCGCTCTGGCTGGTGGCCCATGTCGCGGGGGTGCTCTTCTACGAGCAGCTCGCGTTCGCCTTGATGATCCCGGCGCTCGTGATCACGCTCTTCGGGCTGCGCGTGACGCGCACCCTCACCTTCCCGCTCGCGTTCTTCTTCTTCGTGGTCCCGTTCGGCGAGGCGCTCCATCCCGCGCTCATGAGCTTCACGGCCCGGGCCACGGTGTTCGGCCTGCGCCTCACCGGCGTCCCGGTGGCGGTGGAGGGGATGTACCTCACGACGCCCACAGGGAACTGGCAGGTGGTGGAGGCCTGCAGCGGCCTCCGGTTCCTCATCTCGATGTTCACGCTCGGCTGCCTCTTCGCCTACCTGCACTTCCAGCGCGCCCGAAACCGCATCCTCTTCGGCTCCCTCGCACTCGTCGCGCCGATTCTGGCGAACGGGCTCCGCGCCTACGTGATGGTGCTGACCGGATACCTGAGCCGGCGCGAGATCGGAGCCGGCTTCGACCACTTCGCGATCGGCTGGACGGTGTTCGCGATCGCGATGGCGATCTTCTTCTTCCTGGGGAGCCGCTGGCGCGAGACGCCGGTTCCCGTGGACGACGCCGCCGCGCCCCGGCCCGCGACGGCGCGCTCGCCACGCCGGCTCGCGGTGACGGCCGCGGCGGCCGTGGCGCTCGCGCTCGCGCCCGCGGCGTACGCGGCCTGGATCCGGCCGCCCGTCGAATCCGCACCCGTCGCGCTCCACGCCCCCGCTCCGGCCGGAGGCTGGACGCCGCTCCGGATCCCTCCCTCCGCCTGGGCGCCCGAGTTCAAGGGCACCGACGCCGCGGTGCGCGCCGTCTTCGAGAAGAACGGAAGCCTGGTCGACTGCTACATCGGGTTCTACCGGAATCAATCGCAGGGGCGGGAGCTGATCCACTACGCGAACGTGATCGCCCCGCGGGGGGAATCGGTCTGGCACGTCGTGACGCAGCGCGACACCACGATCGCCGCCGAAGGGGATGCGGTCCCGGTGCACGAGACGCTCATGCGCTCTCCCGGGCTCCGCTACGGCGTGTGGCACTGGTACTGGCTGCCCGACGAATTCACGGGGAGCGCCACGCGCGCCAAGCTCCTCCAGGCGCGCTCGAGGCTGCTTCGCCGGCCGGACCACGCGGCGGTCGTGATTCTCTCGGCGCCGTACGTGGACAACCCCGCGCGCGCCCGCGCGCGGCTCGAGGACTTCACGCGCTCCATGCTTCCCTCGATCCACCGCTCCCTGCGCGAGGCCGACGCCTCCCACTAGGTTGCATCCTGAAATGCCTTCAGGTGCAAAACCCCGGGTGCATCCTGCACGGCGCGCCCTGCCGGCATCGCGCTTCGCAGCCATGAGCCCACGTACCCTCGCGTGCCCGCCGTGCACAACGCAAGACGTCTCCTGGCACCGAACCTGCACGGGCCCCGGACACGCGGGGGCATCCAATCGCATATCCATGCTCAGAGCAAACCGTTCGAAAGGACGGGGCGCAGAGTCACGGGGCTTCCGATCGCGGGGTCTTTCCCTCGATCCACGCCGGCCGGGCCGCCATGGATCCGAAGCGGGTCGTGGCGGGCTCCGACATCCGGCGGGGGCCGTCGAGGAGGGGGACAACGCATGCCTGACATCGAATCGACGACCGAATCCGGCGCCGCGAGAACCGCGAGGGTCCCCCTGTGGGTCCTCATCGCGGTCTTTCTCGCGGGAGTCGCGCTGCTCTCGGTGATCCAGCCGGCCGCCGCGCACGCCCAGACCGCCGCCGACTCGACGGTGCTCCTGAACTGGACCGCGCCCGGCGACGACGGCACGGTGGGACGCGCCACCACCTACGACATCCGCTACCGGACGGTCGCGATCGCCGGCACCGACACGACGACGTGGTGGAACGCCGCGACCCAGGTGACCGGCGAGCCCGTGCCCGGCACGGCGGGGGCGTCCGACTCGATGCGCGTCCGCGGCCTCTCGCCGCTCACCACCTACTACTTCATGATTCGCGCCGCCGACGAGGTGCCGAACTGGTCGGGCTACTCCAACGTCGCGGTCCGCTCCACCAGCGGCGACGCGACGGCGCCGGCCACGATCGCAGACCTCACGGTCACGGGCACCACCGGGACCTCGGTCTCGGTGCGCTGGACGGCGCCGGGCGACGACGGCACGACCGGCACCGCGGCGAGCTACGACGTGCGCTACTCCACCTCGGCCATCACGAGCTCCAACTGGAGCAGCGCGCTGCAGGCGACCGGCGAGCCGGCTCCGGCGGCGGCGGGGACCTCCCAGTCCTTCACGATCAGCGGCCTGAGCGGCAGCCGCACGTACTACGTCGCCATCAAGACGACCGACGACGCCGGCAACGTCTCGGTGCTCTCGAACGTGGTGAACGGCACGACGTCGGACACCGTGGCTCCGGCCCCGGTGCGCGACCTCTCGCGTCTCGACGGATCGGGCCTCTCCTCGGAGATGCTGGCGCTCGCCGACGCAGACTCGAGCGGCGCCGCGGACCTCCCGTGACCATGCACACGATTCCGGGCCGGGGCCGCCGCGCGCACGCGGCGGTCCCTTCGCTCGCAGCGGCGATCCTGTTCGGCGCGTCGGCGCTCGGCGCGTCCTTCGGCGCGCCGGCGTCGGCACGCGCGGACTCGATCACGCTCACCTGGACGGCGACCGGCGACGACGGATCGGCCGGGCGCGCGACGGCGTACGAGCTGCGCTTCTCGGAGCAGCCGGTGTCCGGAGTGGACACGACCTCCTGGTGGAACAGCGCCTCGACCGCCGGCGTCCTGCCGCCACCCGCCACCTCGGGAACGCGCGAGAGCTACGTGATGTCGGGACTCGCGACCGGCTCGACCTATCACTTCGTGCTGCGGGTCGCCGACGAGGCGGGCAACTGGTCGGGCTTCTCGAACGTGCGCGCGCGCCAGGCCGGCACCACCGGCGGCACGCTCGCGACGCCCGAGTCGTTCACGGCGTCGGCGGTGAGCGGCGGGGTGGACCTGACCTGGACCGAGCCGGCATCGGGCTCGGGCAGCGGCTATCACCTGTACCGCCGCACGAGCGCGGGACCCGACACGCTTCTCACGTCGCTCCCGGTGGGCGTCGTGGCGTGGTGCGACTCCACGGCGGCGGGGGGCTCGTCCTACGAGTACCGCCTCGCCACCTACCAGGGCTCGGGCGAGGGCGTTCCGGCCGTCGCCTCGATCGCGGTGCCGAGCGATCGGCTGGCGAACGCCACGACCGGGATCCACGGCTATCCCAACCCGGCCCGGGGCCGCGTGACCCTTCGCTTTGCAGGCGGCACGAAGGAGGGTGCGCCAGGGCGGGTGCGCCTGGTCATCTACGATCTCACCGGCCACATGGTCTGCCAGCTGGTGGACCGCGTGCTCCCGGCGGGGGAGCAGGCGATCGAGTGGCCCTGCCGTTCCGACGCCGGGAACGCGGTCGCGCCCGGCCTCTACAATGCCATCCTCGACGCCCCCCAGGGACGTACCGTTACGCGCATCGCCGTCGTCCCCTGACGACCTTCGCTCTTCCGCGCAGGCCCTCCGGTCCGTATCCTCTCTGGTCGCGCGCACCATCCCGCGCGCGGGGAGGAGCCCCTTGTCCAATCGTCCGCCGGTTGGCGGAAACGGCGCCCACGGAGGCGCCGAGCCGGCGCTCGCCTTGAGCGTCGACGTGGAAGACTATTACCAGGTGCAGGCGTTCGCGGGGATCGTGCCGCGCGACGCCTGGAGCAGCTATCCCTCCCGCGTCGTGGCGAACACGCGCCGCCTGCTCGATCTGTTCGACGAATCGGGGGCGCGGGGGACCTTCTTCGTGCTCGGCTGGGTCGCCCGGGCGGAGCCCGGGCTGGTGCGCGAGATCGCCGCGCGCGGGCACGAGGTGGCCTCGCACGGGATGGACCACCGGATGCTGACCGAGCTCTCGCGGAGCGAGTTCCTGGCGCAGGCGCGCGAGTCGCGCGCGCTCCTCGAGGACCTGGCGCAGGCGCCGGTGCTCGGCTATCGCGCGCCCAGCTACAGCGTGGGGAAGGGCACCCTCTGGGCGATCGGCGCCCTCGCCGAGGCGGGGTACGCCTACGACTCCAGCGTCTACCCGATCCGCCGCCGCCGCTACGGCTACCCCGAGGGGCCGACCCGCCCCACCCGATTCGAGGCGGAGGGCGTCACCCTGGTGGAGTTTCCGCTTCCGACGGTCCCGATCGGACCGGTGCGCTTCCCGGTGCTCGCGGGCGCGTATCTCCGGCTCCTGCCGCGGTGGGTCTCGGCGCGGGCGCTCGACTACCACCTGGCCCGGGGCGTGCCGCTCATCCTGAACGTCCATCCCTGGGAGGTCGACCCCGACCAGCCTAGCGTCGGTCCGGCCCGTCGTCCCTGGACCCACTACGCGGGCCTCCACAAGACGGCCGGCGTGCTCCGGGCCGCGCTGGCCCGGGCGCGCTTCCGCACGGCGGCGGCATGCCTCCGCGATCTGGGCCTCCTCCCGGCCGCGCCTGCCGGAGCGATTCGATGAGCATGGATCTGCTGCTCCTCGGCGCCGGAGGCATGATCGCCCTGATCGCCGCGGGAATCGTGGCCATCCTCAGTCCGGGAGGCATCGTCTCGCTGATCGCCGCCGGAGCGCTGGCCATGCTCGGAGTCCTCGAGTTCTGCTTCGCGCGCGCGGTGTTCGATCTGGCGGCGACCGGCCGCACCGAGTGGTTCGTCAACTCGCTCGCGCTCTCGCTGCCGGTGTCCGCTCTCTGGGTGCTACTGGCGGCGACGCTCGGCCGCACGCGGGGCTCGCGGGGCATCGGCGCCTGGCGTTTCTACCTGCTCTTCCAGGCGCTGCTCGCGGCGGGAGTGGCGACGTACGCCTTCTTCCGCGTCGATCGCGCGCCGGAAGCGCCGGGCGAGGTCTTCCACCTGCACGGCGTCGACTGGGCGATCCTCGCCGCCATCCTCCTCAACCTGATCCTGCTGGCGGCCAAGTTCGAGGCGACGCACCTGTCCCTGCCGCCGCGCCGGCGGGAGACGTTCCGTCCCGCGCTCCTCGGGGTGCTCGGCTGCTCGGGACTCCTTTCCTACCTGATCTTCTCGATGCTGGCGACCGGCCGCGTCGACGTGGGGGACATCGGAGCGAGCGCCGCACCGGCTTCGCTCCTCTCGTTCCTCCTCGCCGCCTCGCTGATCCGCGGCCGGATCGGCGAGGCGCGCGCGCCCGAAGACCGGCTCCCCGCGACGGCCACGACCTCGCTCCTGATCGCCGTGGGCTACGTGACGTGGACCGCGATTCTCCTGTGGCTCACCCGGTCGGCGGGGATGCGACTTGCGGAAGGGCTGCTCTGGATCACGGTCGGGGGGGTCGTCGTCGGCGTGACCGCGCTCACCGTGTCGAACCGGCTCCGCCGCAAGCTCGACCTCTTCCTCGATCCCGTGTGGTTCGAGCCGCGCGCCGTGCGCCGGATGGCGGCCAAGGGCGCCGACGCGCCGCTGGCGAGCGCCGCGTCGCTGGAGGATCTCTGCCGGCTCATCCCGGAGAATGCGCGCGCGCTGGCCGACGTCGACCCGGTCACCCTCTTCCTCGCCGATCCCGCCGAGCGCTGCTTCCGAGCGGTGGGGAGCACGATCGCGCCGGGGCCGGGTGTGGTGATCCCCGACCGCGAGCCGCTTCCGATGGAGCTGCGCCGCGCGCGGCGCCCGATCCGGCTGACCGGCCGCTCCGACGATCTCGAATACGTCGGCATCTACGTCGAGAACGCCGAACAGATCGCGGCCTGCTCGGCCGTCTGCGCCGTGCCGATCCTGGGGGACGAGGGGCTGATGGGATTCCTGCTCTGCGGCTCGCGCGGCACGGCCCGGCAGCTGCACGGGGAAGAGCTGGTTCTCCTGAATCTCGTCTCGCGCGACTACGCCGAGCGGCTCGAGCGGCTGCAGCGGGAGACGGCGCGCAGCCGCCCGCTGTGACGCCCGCGAAGAAGTCCACCGCCGCGAGCGGCGCGGCCCGCTCCGCCGCGACACCGGGTCGGTCCTTGACAGGCTCGCGGGCCGCCCGTACCGTCTCGTGGCCATGACCCCACACCGGTTCCTGCCATCGCTCGGCCACGCCGCGCCGCTGCTCGCCGCGCTGCTGCTCGCCGCGGCCGCGAGCGCGCAACCGCTGGGCGAAGCGCCCTCGGCCGCCGAGCCGGGGCCGCCCATCCTCACCGTGCTTTCCAGCCCGCCCAACGTGTCCTTGTCGCTCTCGGGGCCGGCCGAGGTGTACGGGCGCACGCCGATGGACCTGCCGTCGTCGGTGGTGGGACGCTTCTCCGTCCTCGCCGAGGGCGGGGGCGTCGCGAAGACGCAGGGCGTGTTCGCCTTCAGCCCGCGGGGCGGGGCGCCGTACTGCCTCTCCGAGCCTCCCGGCATGAGCGCCGGGCTTCTCATTCGCTCGCTCAACTATCCGGGCGTTCCGGCCATGACCGTGAAGCGCGCCCTCCGCGGAGCCCCCCTCGCGATCGCCGAGACCGGCGCGATCGCGGAGGCGCTGCGCGCCCATCTTCGCTACCGCGACCGCCTCGACGAGCCGGGAACGCTGTCGGGGTTGCGCGCGGTCGAGGAGCGCCGCGTGCGCAACGGGTGGATCATCTACGGCGCCTCCGTCTGGGGCATCAGCGCCATCGATTACTGGATCCGCCCGCGATTCACGGTCCAGGAGGCGACCCCGTCACGGCTCTCGCTCGTCATCCCGACGCTCGACCGCCAGGAGGTGGTCACGCGCTCGCTCATCATTCCGGGAGCGGGCCAGGAGTTCGCGAACCACAGCACCCGCGGCGCCCTCTGGCTGGCGGGCGTGCTCGCGACCGGCGCCGGGTACACCGCCGCTCAGGCGGTCGTCAATCACAAGCGCGCCGACATCGCCTACAACCAGATCCTCGCCGATTCCAGCGGTCCCGGCGATCAGCTGCGCTACCTGCGCGAGGTCGAGGTCCTCAGGAGCGACCTCAAGTCCGCGCAGGATCTCCGCCGCGGATTCGCCTACGCCACGCTCGCGGTGTACGCCGCGAACATCGTCGACGCGCTGGTGCTCTCGATCGGACCGCCCGCCGCCAAGACGCCGGCGCGCGTATCGGCGACGTTCCCGATCGGGCCCCGAAGCGCCGGTTTCGCCCTGACCTACCGCTACTGACGCCGCCGCCGCGCGCGTACTTCGCGAAACGCGGCGTGCGGAATACGGCGTCCCGGCACCACGCCACGATTGCGTTTTGCGCGATCGCGCCGGCCCCGACCCACCCCTCGAAACCGCATACGCTTCCACGGTTTCCGAGCGTGCGTAATGCGCGATTCCGCTGGCATGTTCCGTGCTCGACCATGAGCGGACACCCAATCCTCAAATGCCTGCCTCGCAAAGTTCGGCGGACGGGGGCCGATTCAGACTCGACATCATCGGGGGAAACTCGCATGTCCAGGCTGCCTCACGCCTCCTCGTGCTGCGCCTCCACGCCGGTTCGCCTCGCCCTGATCACGACCGCCTGCGTCCTCTCTGCGTACCTGTTCGTACGCCCCGCGTCCGCGGATGTTTCCGTCGGAGCCTCCTCGGGGGACTTTCTTTCGTTCGAGGTGGGCGGACGTTCCGCGGGCATGGCGGGCGCGCACACCGGCGTCGCCACGGGGGTGACGGCGCAGTTCTGGAATCCCGCCGGGCTCGCGACGCTGACGCAGCCGCAGGTCGGCGCGATGCACGCGAACTGGCTCCAGGACCTCAGCTATGAGTGGCTCGGCGTGGCGAAGCCGATGGGGATCGGCGTCGGCTCGCTCAGCGTTGCGTATTTCCACACTCCGGGGATCCAGGGGGTGGATGAGTTCGACAATCCCACGGGCGACTTCCGCGTCTACGACCTCGCGGTGACCGCGGGCATCGCGCGATCCCTGGCCCGCGGGTTCTCGATCGGCGCGAACGCGAAGATGGTCCGCCAGAGTCTCGGCACGATCTCGGCCACGGCGCCCGCCGTCGACTTCGGCGCGCGCGCCACGGTCGCCGGCGCCAGCATCGGCGCCGCCGTTCAGAATCTCGGCCCGGGCCTCTCCTTCGGCGGCTCGGCCTATCCGCTGCCGCGGGAGATCAAGCTGGGCATGGGCCGCTCCTTCTGGAACGACCGCATCCAGCTCGCGGCGGACTACAACATGCCCAGCCACTACTACGACGACCTGCGCGTGGGGACGGAACTCCGCGCGCATCCGAACGTCTCGCTGCGCGTGGGGTATCGCCACGAATTCGGCACGCCGGAGGATCCGGCCAACGGACTCTCGTACGGGCTCGGGCTCCACTTCCACCAGCTCGAGGTGGACTACGCCATGACGCCCAGCAACGCCTTCGACAACGTGCACCGGCTCTCGTTCGGCTACAGCTTCGGCTCGGGCTCGGAGGAGAAGAAGCCGGAGAAGCCCAAGCCCGAGGTCGAGCCTCCGCCGCCGCCCGCGCAGCCGGGCCCGAAGGTGATCGCGTCGGCTCCGGAGACGAAGGCCCCGTCGCCCAAGCCTCAGGCGAGCGTGCAGGCGCCGAAGGCCATCGCGGCGGCGCCGGCAGCGCCGACGTCCAAGCCTGCGACCGAGACGGTGGCCCAGGCGGCGCCGAAGCCGGACCAGGCCCTTGCGACCGCGTCGGCTCCGGCCGCCCCGTCCGAGCCGGCGCCGAGCAAGCCGGCCAAGGCCAAGGACCTCGAATACCTGGTGATCCTGCCCGGCTACTGGTCGAAGGAAAGCGCTGAGGCGGAGCTCAAGGCGCTCTCGCTGCTCGGATTCCGGATCAAGGACGCGCAGATCGAGAAGAGCCCCGGATCCGGCTACCAGGTCCGGCTGGCGCGCACCCGTTCGAAGTCGAACGCCGACGACATGGCCGCGTCGCTCTCGCGCATGTCCTTCCGGGCGTCCGTCGAGGTCGCCTCCGCGCCGTAACACGCTGCTGACGGCAGAGCGTCCGCTCCATAGGCTCCATTGTCGAAGCCGCGGTCCCGAGGGGGCCGCGGCCTTGTTTTGAGGTCTCCCGTCGCCTATAATTGACAGCGATCGGTGGGGGGCCGGTCCGCGGCGGGTCCACACTCGCGCGCGGGCCCTCGCCTGACATCCATCGGTCCCGCCGTCCCTGGTGCCGGTGCACGGGAATGGCGGAGCCGCCGGATCCGCGTCGCTCCTGATTCGCACGGGGGCTTGCGCGCGCCCGGCTGTCGCCCGGCGTTCCACGGCGAGGAACGGCCCCTTGAGCATGATGATCCTCCCATCCACGATGAAGGAGGGGACGGCTGTGGCCAGGGGATTCGCCGACGTGCCCGCCAACGGGCGCATCTACTCCCGCCTGAAGCGCGCGCTCGACATCCTCGTCTCCGGCATCGGTCTGATCCTCCTGCTCCCGATCTTCGTCCTGGTGGCAATCGCGATCAAAATCGACAGCCGCGGACCGATCCTCTACGCGCAGGAGCGGGTGGGGAAGAACCGCCGCCGCCGCCCGCGCCGCGCCGCCGATCCCGCGTCCGGACTACGCCCCGGAGCGCCCGACCGGCGCAAGGCCGACTGCTATGGGCGCGTCTTCGAGATCTACAAATTCCGAAGCATGGTCGTGGACGCGGAAAAGCACACCGGCCCCGTCTGGGCCACGCAGAAGGACGCGCGCGTCACGCGGGTGGGGAAGATCCTCCGCAAGTCGCGCCTCGACGAAACTCCTCAGCTCTGGAACGTGCTGCGCGGCGACATGAGCCTCGTCGGCCCGCGTCCCGAGCGGCCGAACTTCGTGATCTCGCTCGCGCGAACGCTCCCCGACTACCCGGCCCGCTGCCAGGCGCTGCCCGGCGTCACGGGGCTCGCGCAGGTGAAGTGGCGCTACGACACCTCGATCGAGACGGTGAACCGAAAGCTTCAGTACGACCTCTACTATCTGCGCTATGGACGGCTGCTGCTGGATCTGAAGATCATGGCGGCGACACTCCGCGTCGTCGTGCGCGGCGATGGGGCGCTCTAGACCGAAAGACTGACGCACGCGCAGGTCGTCTCTACAGGCGGCCGGGCGCACTGCGGTTGGCGCGAGGAGAGACAGCCCTTCGGGCGGCCGCCCTTCGGCCCGACTCTCTCCTCGATGGTGGGTACCGCCACGGCGGGCCTCCGGGAGGCGCCCTCCGCGGCTGTCTCTCCTCGCGTCCAAGACTGCGTTGCGGCCTGCCCCCGTAGATTCGAAGTGCGTGGCGATCGTCTCCCGTTAAGGCACTCCACGAAGCGCACGGCGCCGCCCCGCTTCTCGTGAAATCATCATCCCCCCGATCGAGTCCCGATTCATTCCCACCAAGAAGACTGAGCCGCACGCACCGCACCCCACCGTGTGTACGTGGGGGAGGGCGGCGCGCGAAGCGCGCACGCCCGAACGCCGGCAGGTCACATCGCGGTCTTTGACGTGAGGAGAGACAGCCGCGGAGGTCGCCTCCCGGAGGCCCGCCGTTGGCGGTCGGCAATCACGAGGTCAGTGTCGGGCCGTAGGGCGGCCGCCCGAAGGGCTGTCTCTCCTCACGCCAACCGCAGTGCGCCCGGCCGCCCTTTGGCGTGGTCGCTCGAAGGGGGCGTCTCCCTTGACCGCACCAGAGTCGGATGCTAGCGTGCGCCACAAGCTTGAAGACACCCCCTCGACCGACACAGCGCACCGCCGTCGAGCGCCTTTGGCGCCGCGCGGAAGAGATCCGATCGCTCTGCGGTCTGCCTCCGCTCACGGGGCAGGAGCAGGGCGCGCCGGAGAGCGGCGATCCTGTCGCGCTCGAACCGCTGGTCGAGATCCTCCTTCGCGACCTCGAGACCAACTTCCGCCGCGAGCTGGCCACGCGCGTCCAGCTCGAGGGCCTCGGCGAGCTGGTCGCCTTCGCCGCCCGCGACGCCGAACCCGGGCGCCCCTATCAGATTCTCGTGAACTACCTCGCGCGCGCCCTCGACGAGCCGCGTCTCTGGCTCGGCACCGTCGACGGGAGCCCCGCCTCGTTCACCGTCTACCGCGCCGGCGATCCCGCCGTGATGGACGTGAGCCCCGACCGCGTGCAGGTTCACTGGCTCCAGCCCGACTGGCTCCACTGGATCGCGCTCGGGGAGGGGAACCGCCAGCTCTGGATCGGACCCTCGGGCTCGCGGAAGGGCGGACCGTGGCATCCGATCCCCGTGCGCGGGGAGATCGCGGTGGACCGTCTCACCGGCGAGGTGCCGATCTGCCCGGGCGCCGTCGGAGGCGGCAAGTCGTGCGGCCTCTCGCGGCTTCCGCTTGAAGAGATGGCCGGGGGGCATCGCGCGTGCGGCCGCTGCCAGTTCCGCCACGTGGTGGCGCTGATCGGGATCGAAGGGGCGGACGCACGGCAGCGGCTCTCGCAGCTGGAGGCGATCGCCCCATCGCTCGGACCGATCCTCGTCAACCTCGGCCTGAAGGAGGTGCTCGATCTGGAGGCGCGGTTCCGCGACGAGGTGATCGAGAACCTCCCGCTCGGCGTGGTCGCCATCGACACGCGGGGCCGCGTGCTCGCCTGGAACCGCTCGGCCGAGGCGATCGTCGGGCTCGATCGCGAGCGGGTGCGCTCGGGACCGCTGCCGCGGCTCCTCCCGGAGCGCTCCTGGCACGAGGTGCTGGTGCGATCGCTCGAGATGGGGGAGACGACGGTGGGCGCGGAGAACGACATCGTCCGCCCCGACGGATCGAGCGTTCCGGTGGAGGTGAGCACCGCGCCGCTGCGCGACGCCGAGGGGCGGATCCGCGGCGCGGTGGCCACGCTGCTCGACGTCTCCAGCCTGCGCGAGATGGAGGACCGGATCCGCCAGCTCGACCGGCTCGCGGCGCTGGGGCGGTTCGCCTCGAGCGTCGCGCACGAGCTCCGCAACCCGCTCACCGGCATCGCGACGGGCGTCCAGTATCTGAGCCGGGGGTTCCCGGAAGGAGACGAGCGCCACGAGAGCGTGGCGTTCATCCTGCGCGAGGTGGTGCGCCTGAACACCATCATCCAGGACCTCTTCACCGCCACCAAGCCGCGCGCCATCCTGCCGCGGCCGACCCGACTCACCGACGTCGTGGAGTGGGCGGTGCGGGGGCTCTCGCCGGCCATCGACGCTTCGGGGGTCACGATCGAGCGGCAGGGTGCCGATACCTGGCCCACGGTCACGGCCGACGCGGACCAGCTCCAGCAGGTGCTCCTGAACCTGATCCAGAACGCGGTCCAGGCCTCGCCCAAGGGCGGCACGGTGACCATCCGCGCCTTCCGGCGTCCGGGGGACCGGCCCTCGGTCGCCATTCAGGTCGAGGACCGCGGGCACGGCATCCCGCCCGACCTCCTGCCGCGGATCTTCGAGCCCTTCTTCACGACCCGGCCCAAGGGGACCGGGCTGGGGCTCTTCGTCGCGCATGGTATCGTGCAGCGCCACGGCGGAACGCTCGAGGTGGAGAGCGACGCCGCGGGAACCCGCTTCCGCGTGATCCTGCCGGAAGCACCGGAATGAGGGCCCGACGGGCATGGCCAAAGCGTCGATCCTGATCATCGACGACGACGAGACGATCCGCTACTTCCTGCCGCGCGATCTCGAGGCGGAGGGGTACCAGGTCACGACCGCCGAGAGCGGCACCCTGGGCCTCCGCGCCCTGGAGCGCGACACGGTGGATCTCGTCCTCCTCGACATCCGCCTGCCCGATCGAAGCGGGATCGACGTGCTCCAGCGGATCCGGACGCAGTGGCCCGACCAGGCGGTCGTCATGCTGACCGGCGAGCCGGACCACGAGACCGCGGTGCAGGCGATGCGGCTCGGCGCCCGCGACTACCTGACGAAGGGAAAGCCGATCCGGGAAGAGCTGCTCGCCGTGCTCGAGCGGGAGCTGGCCACGCAGCGGCTGGGCCGCGAGGTGCAGCACCACCGGCAGCAGAAGAGCCAGCACTTCTCCCGCGAGTTCGTGAAGGGACAGAGCCCGTCGATGCAGCGCGTCTACGCCATCGTGGAGCAGGTGGCCGGCTCCGACTCCACGAGCGTCCTGATCGAGGGGGAGAGCGGGTCGGGGAAGGAGCTGATCGCCCATCTCATCCACGAGCTCTCCGCCCGGCGCGAGAAGCCGATGCTCGAGGTGAACTGCGCGGCGATCCCGCGCGAGCTGTTGGAATCGGAGCTCTTCGGCCACGAGAAGGGCGCCTTCACCGACGCGCGCCAGCAGAAGCAGGGGCTTCTCGAGCTCGCGAACGGCGGAACGCTGTTCCTGGACGAGGTGGGGGAGATGAGCCTCCAGATCCAGGTGAAGCTCCTCCGCGTGCTCGAGCGGATGACATTCAAGCGGGTCGGCGGCACCAAGGACATCACCGTCAGCGTGCGCGTCATCTCGGCGACAAATCAGAACCTCGAGACCATGGTCCGCGAGCAGCGCTTCCGCGAGGATCTCTACTACCGCCTCAAGGTGGTGCCGATCCGCGTGCCGCCGCTGCGCGAGCGCCGCGAGGACATCCTCCCGCTGGCGCAGCACTTCCTCGCGCAGTTCAATCGCGCCTTCAACAAGGGATTCGAGCGCATCGACCCGGAAGCCGACCGCGTGCTGCTCGCCTACCCCTGGCCGGGGAACATCCGCGAGCTCCGGAATCTATTCGAGCGGATCGTGCTTCTCAATTCGGGGGACCGGATCCAGGCGCAGCACCTGGCGGCGGCCATCGCCCCGCCCACGGCCCGCACCGGGTCCTCCCTCGACGTGCTGCGCACGGTCATCGAGAGCGGGCAGTTCGCCGAGAGCGGCATCGATCTCGAGACGGCGCTCGGCGAGGTGGAGCGGGAGGTGATCCAGCGCGCGTTCGACTGGACCCGCGGCAACCAGAGCCGCGCCGCCCAGCTGCTCCAGATGAAGCGCGACAAGCTGCGCTACCGGATGAAGCTCTATGGATTCCACGACGCGACGGCCCCGGGTGAAGTGCTGTAGGCTCCTTCTCCAGCTCGGCCTCGTCGCGCTCGCCCCGTGGATGATGTCCGGCTGCGGCTACACGCTCTCGAGCGTGGTCCCGGGCTACATCAAGACGATCGCCATCCCGGTCTTCCAGAACAGCACCGTCGAGTTCGGGATCGCCGAGGACGTGACCCGGGCCCTCCAGGACGCGTTTCAGGCGAACGGGCGCCTCACGGCGGCGGGGGAGAAGCAGGCCGATTCCGTGCTCCGCGGGACCGTGCTCGCCTACCGGAACCAACCCTTCGGCTACACGCAGCAGGAGCGGGCCACCTCCTACGAGGTCGCCCTCACCGTGCGCGTGCTCTACCGTGATCTCGTGAAGAGCCGGGATATCTGGAAGGAGGACGCGCTCACCGTCCGGACCACGTACAATATCGTCGCCGTGGGAGGGGTGCCCGCGCGGACCGAAACGGACGCGAGGGCCGAGGTCGTGCGCAAGCTGGCCGACCAGATCGTGAGCCGAACCGTCCAGGGGTGGTGACCATGCTGAAGCGGGGAACCGCGATCGCCTACGACGAAGCGGAGCGCCTGCTCGCCGGGGACGCCGCGGGACTGCCGCCGCTCCTCGTCGCCGCGGGCCCCGACGAGTACCTGCGCGAGCGTCTCGTGGACGCCTTCCGCGCCGGAGGGGAGCGGGACGGCTCCGAGTTCTGCCGCCTCGAGGGCGACGATCTTCAGCCGGCCTCGCTCGCCGAGGCGCTCGCGTCGATCTCCCTCTTCTCCTCCTCGCGCCGGATCTGGATCCGGGAAGCCGCGAAGCTCGACAAGGCGTGCGAGGAGGCGCTGCTCGACTGGTCGCGCGGCTCCGCCGACGGCGCGCGCGTTCTGGTCACGACCGCGCGGGAGATCCCGGAGCTGAGGACGCTCCAGGCGCTGGCCGCGGCGGGCGCCTCCACGACCTGCGCGCCCCGGCCGGGGGAGGCGGCGCGCTGGGTCGCCCGGATGATCGACGAGGCGAAGCTGGTCCTGCCGCCCGGCGCCGCCGAGGCGCTGGCCGGAGCCGCGCGCGATCTGCTCGAGGCCCGCCAGGAAGTGGAGAAGCTTCGCGTGCACGCCGAGCCCTCGGGCAAGGTGCCGCCCCGCGCGCTGTCCGCGCTGCGCGGCGCGCGCGCCGGCGGGTCGCTGGACCGCTGGGCGGACGCCGTGCTCGCGCGGGACGCCGCTTCGGCGCGGCGCGAGGCCGCCGCCCTCGATGCCGAGGGGGTGGGCGGCGGGAACTCGCTCTGGGCCGTGGCCGAACGCGCGCTCGCGGCGCTCGAGCCGCAGTCGTTCGGCTATCGCCGCGCCGCACCCCGCGTCGCGCTCACGCCGTCGGCCGCCCGGGCGGCGCTCGACGCCGTCTACGCGGCCGACCGCGCCCTCAAGCGGGGCGAGGTGCGGGACGCGGAACTTCGCGATCTGATCGAACGGAGACTCATGGCAGCGGAAGGAGCGACGGGAACGCATGGCTGAGCCGCGACGAACCGGACCGGACACCGCGCAGCCCGCGGAGGAGCCGCGCGGGGAAGAGCGCGGCCGGAGCTACCCCTTCCGCGAGCTGGAGGCGGCCGCGCGGAAGCGCTGGCAGGAGGAGCGCCTCTTCGAGCTGGACGATCCGATGAAGGCGGAGCGCCGCTTCTACTGCCTCAACATGTTTCCCTATCCCTCGGGCGATCTCCACGTCGGCCACGGCCGCAACTACATCCTCGGCGACGCGGTGGCGCGCGTTCGGAAGATGCAGGGCTTCACCGTGCTCCAGCCGATGGGCTGGGACGCGTTCGGCCTGCCCGCGGAAAACGCGGCGATCAAGAACCGGACGCACCCCGCGATCTGGACGCGGAAGAACATCGCGCGGATGAAGGCGCAGCTCTTTGCGTGGGGCGTGATGTTCGACTGGAACCGCGAGATCTCCTCCTGCGAGCCGTCCTACTACCGCTGGACGCAATGGATCTTCCTCAAGCTCTACGAGCAGGGGCTGGCCTACCGCGCCATGGGGGCGGTGAACTGGTGCCCCTCCTGCCAGACCGTGCTCGCCAACGAGCAGGTGGTGGACGGGAAGTGCGAGCGGTGCGGCACGACGGTCGAGACGCGCGAGCTGGAGCAGTGGTACTTCAAGATCACCGACTACGCCGAGCCGCTCCTGCGCGACCTGGCGCTGCTCGAGCACTGGCCCGAGAAGGTTCGCGTGATGCAGTCGAACTGGATCGGACGAAGCGAGGGCGCGTCGGTGCGCTTCCCGGTCGCCGGCCGCGAGGCGGCGCTCGAGATCTTCACGACGCGCCCCGACACCCTGATGGGCGCGACCTTCATGGTCGTGGCCGCCGAGCACCCGCTGGTCGCGGCGCTCGCGTCCGAGGGGAAGCTCTCGGCGGAGGCGGTCCGCTTCGTGGACCGCCTGAAGCGCGCGCGGGTCGAGAACCGCTTCGCCGTGGAGACCGAGAAGGAGGGGGTCGACCTGGGGCTCAAGGCCGTGCACCCGCTGACGGGCGCCCGCCTCCCGGTCTGGGTCGCCAACTACGTCCTGATGGGCTACGGCACCGGCGCGATCATGGCCGTTCCCGCGCACGATCAGCGCGACTTCGAATTCGCGACGCGCTACCGCCTGCCGATCGTCGAGGTGATCCGCCCCGCCGAGGGCCCGGCCTTCGACGGAACGGCGGCGTACGAGGGGGACGGCGTCCTCGTCCACTCCGCGCCGTTCGACGGGCTCCCCGCGGAAGAGGGAAAGCAAGCGGTCGTGAAGGCGCTGGAGAAGGAGGGGAAGGGAGAGGCGCGGGTGAACTGGCGCCTCCGCGACTGGCTGATCTCGCGGCAGCGCTACTGGGGGGCGCCGATCCCGATGGTGACCTGCCCCTCATGCGGCATGCAGCCCGTGCCCGAGTCGGAGCTGCCCGTGATCCTGCCGGAGCAGGTCGAGTTCGAGCCGACCGGGAAGTCGCCCCTGCTTTCCAACAAGGCGTTCCTCGAGACCAAGTGTCCCAAGTGCGGCGGCCCCGCCCGGCGCGAGACCGACACCATGGACACCTTCGTGGACTCGTCGTGGTACTTCCTGCGCTTTCTGAGCCCGAAGGCGGAAGACCGTGCCTTCGATACGGATGCGGTGAACCGTTGGCTGCCCGTCAACCAGTACATCGGCGGCGTGGAGCACGCCATCCTGCATCTCCTCTACTCGCGCTTCATCGTGAAGGTCTTCCAGAAGATGGGCCTCGTCTCCTTCCGCGAGCCCTTCGAACACCTCTTCACGCAGGGGATGATCACCAAGGACGGCGCCAAGATGTCCAAGTCGCACGGCAACGTCGTCCCCCCGGACGCCCTCATCGAGCGCTACGGCGCGGACACCGTCCGCCTGTATACGCTCTTCATCGGCCCGCCCGAAAAGGAGGCCGAGTGGAACGACCGCGGCGTCGAGGGCGCGTACCGATTCCTCACGCGCTACTGGAAGGTGATCGAGGATTTCACGGAAGCCAACGAGGTTATCCCGGGCAGCAAGCGCCCCCAAACCGCGCCGGTGGCCGGACCCCGGACCGCCTACGCCGCGTCGGGCCCGGCCAGGGACCTGCGCCGCCGGGTCCACCAGCTCGTCCACCAGATCACCGGCGACGTGGAGCGCTTCCACTTCAACACCGCGGTGAGCGGCCTCATGCAGGTCGTGAACGCCGTCCAGGAATACCAAGCCGCGGAAGGAGATCTGAGGGCCCCGGAAGTCGCCGAAGCGGTCGATCTGGCCACGAGGCTCCTGGCGCCCCTGGCCCCACACACCGCAGAAGGCGCCTGGGACCGCCTGGGACACCCCGATTCGATCGTCCCGACCCCCTGGCCCTCAGCCGACC
The DNA here is from genome assembly GCA_035631035.1 of Candidatus Binatia bacterium. Taxonomy (NCBI): domain Bacteria; phylum Candidatus Binatota; class Binatia (SeqCode); species Binatia bacterium. The sequence continues at coordinate 46,169 of DASQJL010000050.1, forward strand.
CCGAAGCCCAGCAGAGCGCCTCCCAAACGCTCGCCGTCCAGGTCAACGGCAAGCTGAGAGCCCAGATCCAGGTCCCGGCAGCCGCCAAGAAGCCCGAAATCGAGCAGGCGGCCCTGGCCGACCCCAAGGTGCAGAAGTTCACCCAGGGCAAGCAGGTCGTCCAGGTGATCGTCGTCCCAGGCAAGTTGGTCAACGTAGTCGTCCGAGATTAGCCGGCGGAGCCAGTTCAGGGGGCCAGGGCCGAGGTCTGAAAGGCCGACCCGTGGGTAGATAGCCCAACCGGGATTAGAGGCGGAAGGCCGAAGGCCGACCCGCCCAAGGCCGAAGCCCCTCGGACCCGCTTACGGGACCGCCGATGGGGGGAGGCCCGCCGATCGCCGATCGGTATTCATGTCCAACTTCACGCCCAAGCCATGGCCGGCGAGCCAATTCGGTCCCGGCGTGAAGTTGACATAATACCCCTTATGCGACATGCATTCGAACGCCTGGGGCCGCGCCCTGCGGCAGGCGCCAACACGTGATCGGCTTCCGCCCTGTTCATAGAGATTACTTCTGCGGGCAGCCCCCGACTTGCGCCTGGCGCAAGTTGACCGAACCGTCTACTCGCCCCGGGGCGAGTTGTGGTGACTCTCAGTCACTGGCCAAGCGCCCGGAGATGGCGAGGCCCAACTTGCGCCAGCGCAAGCTGACCGCCACTCTCCAACTTGCGCCAGCGCAAGTTGACCGACGCGCTCCCGACTTACGTCAGCGCAAGTTGACCGTGTGCCCGCGCCCGAACCTGCAAAACCCGCGACAAGACCCAACAAAAAGGGCCCCGGAACACACCGAGACCCTCAGCCTTCCTCAATTCCCGTAGAAAGCCGCCAGACCTACTCCCGCTCCACGACCTCACCGACCCGATCCCGCACCTGCTGCATCAGCGTCGTGAGCTTCTCCAGCACGTACGTCGACTGCTTCGTGTTCTCCTCGATCGCCAGGATCACCTGGATCGACTGCGCGATCCAGAGCAGGTTCACGAAGATCAGCCCGCCCGAGGCGCCGTACTTGAGCCATTCGATCAGCTCGAGCTTGTCGCCGTTCATGACGCTCCGCGCGATCCCGACCGGCGTGACCACCACGATCAGCGCGAACACGAGCCAGGCGCCGATCGTCATCGCCTTGGCCAGCCGGCGGAGCAGCCAGAAGCGCTTCTCGGGGATCATCGACATCAAACCTCCATGCGGTCGGCCACGTCGCCGAGATATGGGATCCGGACCGTCTCGCCGGAGAGCGCCTTCGCGATGCCGTACAGCGCCGCGGCCAGGAACAGGAGTCCCAGGGCCAGGCGCAGCACCGCGCCGGTGACCACGCCCAGGACGGGGATGCGCCCGAGGGATCCGTCCACGATGGCAACCGCGACCATCCCCGCCGCTTCCGCCAGGAAGAGGACCAGTCCCTGGCGCGCGTGAAAGCGCACGAAGCGGTTCCGGGGCGCGTCGAGGAGTCCGATCAGGAAGAGCCCGGGGAGATAGGCGACGGCGGCGAGCGCCCGGCCGGTCGCGATCTCGCGCTCGGATATCGCTTCGTACGGCGGCCGTGTCGCCACGGGGGACGGATAGCACGCGGCTCGTAACCCGTCAAGCATGGGGCGCATCCGCCGCGTCGAACCAGCCCTCCTCCGGGGCGCGCTCCTCCACGGCTTCCCCGCGCCCGACCACGAGACTCCAGGGGCGGGAGCCGGCGGATCCCTCCGGCAGGAGCGCGAGCGGGATCCGGACCTCCACCGCTTCCCCGCGCTCGTAGGAGCCGCCGGGTGAGCCGTCTTCCCAGGCGAGAGCGCCACGATCGGGGCCGTCCAACGGAATCCGCACCACCCGCCCGTGCGCCACGCCGGCCGTCAGCCGCAACGCGGCGCCCTCCCGCGAACCGCCCGGAGCCAGGCGGATCCTCACGAGCAGGTCGTCTCCCTCCCGGCGCCACCGGATCCGCTCGAGAAGGCCCGAGACCCGGTGCATCGAGCCGGCCGCGCCCGCCGCCTCGTAGCGCGCGGCGCCGGCCCACCCGGGCCCGTCCTCGCCGACGTCCTCCGCATGGTCGACTCCGCGAAAGCTCCGGCTCAATACCGCCGGGGGCTCGAGTCCCAGCGACGCGTACACGCGACGCAGAAGTCCCCGGAAGAGCGCGTCGAAGACGTCCTTGTGATCGCTCTCGTGGTCGTCGCCGTACCACCAGAACCAGTCGCTTCCTTCCGCCGCCTGCAGCGCCTCGCGGGCATCGGCCGGCGCCTCGCCGCCGCGCGCAGCGAGAAGCGCGCGCGCGTCGCGCAGCGCGGCCCAGGCAGCGTTCTTCTCGGGATGTCCGATCCAGATCCCGAGGTCGTCCCGGATCCAGGATCCCACCGGCACGCGCGGCAGCGTCTCCGCGGGGGGCATCCGCTCGAGCGCCTGGGATACGGTGACCGCCTCGATCGAGGGATGACTCTCGAGGCGCTCGTAGAGCGCTTCGAGAAAGGGGCGCCCGTCCTCCTCGTAGCCCTCCCAGCAGTTCTCACCATCCAGGATGACTGTCACGAGCGCCGGCCCGGACCCCTTCGCGTGGGCGGCCGAGGAGCGGATCTGCTCGACGAAATCCTCCGCCGCGTCCACGGCGTCCCAGCGCTGGTAGACGAATCCGATGCGGTCGGAGAGCGCGCGGTCGCGGAAGATCATCGACAGCGGCCCGGCGGACGTCTCGACGCGGTAGGGGCGGCAGCGCGCGGCGGGCCAGTCGGGCGGGTCGATCCCTCCCTCGCTCGCCAGCGCGCGGCGGAGCACCGTCTCGTCCGAGGCGGCCCAGGTGAACCCCTGCGCGCGGATCAGGTCGAGCGCGGCGTCGCTCACCGCACCCTCCGGCGGCCACGTGCCGCGCGGCGGAGCGCCGAAGCGCCGCGCGTGGCTCGCGCGCGCGCTCTTCAGCTGCGCCTCCGCCTCTTCCGGCGCGTGAAACGGCGGATCGGGGAGCGGGAACGCGGCGCCGGCCTCGCGAGGCGCGTCGCTGTCGACGAGGAGCGGCAGGATCGGATGGTGATGGGCGGAGGCGGCGATCTCGATCTGCCCCGCCGTGGACGCCTCGCGGTAGGCTGGGATCACCGTCCCCGCGAGCGCGCACCCCCAGTCGAGGAGCGACCGCTTCTCGTCCTCCGTGTACCCCTCCCCTTTCGCGAGGAGGGACCGCAGCGGCTCCTCGCCCGCGTAGGAGGGATCGGTCCAGGCGAGGTGGAACCAGACCTGGAGGTCGCGCAGCTCGGCTTCGGTCAGCGGCGGCCCGCCGGAGCGCTCCTCCCCGGCGCGGCGGAGGAGCTCGCGGTAGCGCGGCCGCGGCTCGAGCATCCGCTCGCGGTGCACCGAGAAGAAATCGCGGAGCAGAGCCGCGCGGTCTTCGGGCGCGAGCGCGGCGGGCGACGCGCGGGCGAGGCGCAGCGCCTCGTCTTCCCCGCCCGCCGCGATCCGCTCCAGCTGGTCGAGCAGGACGGGGGTCAGGTTGAACGTGCAGCGGACGCGCGGGTAGGCGCGCAGAAGGTCCACCATGTCGCGGTAGTCCTTCGTGGCGTGGAGGCGCGTCCAGGGAAGGAGCGAGCGCCCGGACGCGGGATCGCGGTAGCTCGGCTGGTGCATGTGCCAGACGAGCGCCAGCAGGATGGGACGCGCCGACATCGGCGCCGGGTCAGGGTGCCGCGGGAGCGGTGACCGAGAGCTCTCCCAAGTGCGTGTTGGCCGCGTCCTTGATCGGCACCTCGGCGCCCGGGAGCGTGGCGGTCTTCTGATAGATCTCCACGGCCTTCCGGGTCTGGCCGGCGCGCATGAGGCTGCGCGCTTCGGACAGCATGGCGCGCCCGCGATCGTTGTCGCTGGTCGAGCGCTCCGCCGACTTGGCGTAGGCGTCGGCCGCGGGGGCGAACTGTCCCCCGTCCTCGAGCGCCGCGCCCAGGCCGAGATAGCCGGCGCGCTCGAGCGTCTTGTCGCCGCCGGCCTTGTCCACGAACTTCTGGTACCAGGTGGCCGCTTCCTTCGGATTGCGCTGCGCCATCATCGCGTCGCCCAGGAGGAGCATCGCGTCGCGAGCCGCCCGGGTCCCCGGCGAGTTGTCCACCAGCTCCTTCAGCATCGGCGCCGCCGACTGCGCGTCGCCCTGCGTCAGGGCCACCTGGGCGCGGAAGAGGTCGCCCATCGCGCGCTGCTCGGCCTGCGCCCGGGTGCGGAGGACGAAGAAGACGAGCAGGGCGAGAAGAAGAATCCCGCCGGCGGCGATCAGGATGGTCCGTCCGAAGCGCTCCCAGACCTCGGTGGCCCGGAAGGCCGCGGTGACGAGCGGGTCCTCCTTCATCTGCCGCTTGGTGAGCTTCTGGTGCTTCACGAGATGCGTCGACATGGCGCGGGACTCCAAGGGATGAGCGTCGATTACGAGTCGCCGAGTTTACCCCGGCTCCCGGGGAGTGTCAAACGGGCGGCAGAAGGGTGATCAATGCGGCCGCCACGAGCCGCGCTTCGGTATCGAACGCGCGCTGCCGCACGGCGGCGGCGAGCTTCCGCTCCCAGTCCTCCTTCAGCTGCAGCATCCGCCCCGCCTCGCCGTCCGTGGGGCGGCGCCGGCGGCCCGCGCGCTCCTCGGCGATCAGCGACCGGAAGTGCACGCTCAGCGTGCGCATCTCGCGGTGGAGCTCGCGGCGCACGCGGTCTTCGTGCGGGCGGAGCCGCGTCCGGATCCGAAGCTCGAGCTGCCGGAGCGCGCGATGCCAGGCGCGCGTGAGCCGCTCGGGATCGGGGGTGTCGAGGAGGCCCGCCTCCTTCTCCGTCGGGGCGCGCAGCGCCCCGTCGCGGGGAGCGCGGACCCCGCTGGTTGCCGCGATCGGCAGGGTCTGCGCGAGCAGCTCCTCGGGGAGGTCGTCGCTTCCGTACCGGATCCGCCAGTGGAGCCGGACCCATTGCGCCGGCGCCTCGCTTCCCTTGGGAAGCGGCGCGCGCGCGACCAGCCGCGTCACCGTGCCCATCGACCGGCCGATCAGGAGGATCCGCTCGGTCATCGCGGCGTCGGCCTCGGCGCCGCGCGCGGCGCGCCCGGCCGGCGAGGCCACGAGGCGCACCCGATCCGTCCCGAGTTCCTTGGCCAGCGGCTCGGGAAGCGACGCCTCCCACACGCCGCCCCCGCGGCGCGCCACCTCGGCGCCCCGGGTCTCGAGGATGGCCGCGAGGAGCTCGGGCAGCTCAGCGCGGGGGCCGTCTCCGGAGCGCTTACGTGTCGCCATTCTCCACTCCGTCCAGGAGCTTCCGGTCGAGGTCCTCGACCGCCTCGTAGCGCTTGCGCCCCACCAGGAGCGCCGCGCCCAGCTTGCCGAACTCCCGCTCCAGGTCCCGCTCCCCTTTCGCGTTCGCCCAGATCGTGAAGACGGCGTCCTCGAACGATCCGGCCTCGGCGTAGGGTCCGAGCACCATGTCCATGTCTCCGATCACAGCGCGGAAGAGGTTGATCTTCTCGTGCACGATCTCGAGCACGTAGTTCTCGACGGTGTTCTTCGCGGTGAAGTTGAAGACGCGCACGTCGTGCGTCTGCCCCAGCCGGTGGAGGCGCCCGATCCGCTGCTCGATCCGCATCGGGTTCCAGGGGAGGTCGTAGTTGACGAGCAGGTGGCAGAACTGGAGGTTTCTCCCCTCGCCGCCCGCCTCCGTGCTCACGAGCACGCGGGCGCGGTCCTTGAACTGCGCGATCGCCGCCTCCTTCTCGCGAAGGGAGAGCGCTCCGTGGAAGACTGCCGTCTTCACCCCCAGCCCGCGCAGCGACCGGGCCAGGAACTCGAGGGTCGCGCGGAACTGGGTGAAGACGACGAACTTGTCGCGCGAGGAGTCCACGATCTTCTGGATCCCCTCGAACTTCGCGTTGGTCTCGATGGCGCGGGCCCCCTGGAGGAGCGCCTCCAGCTCGTTGCGCGCCTGGCCGGGCGTCTCGCGCGCGAGCAGCTTGGCCAGCGTGGGCGCCGCGGCGAACGTGCTCGAGCCGATCTCCTTCTGCAGGGTGAGGAGCGTGAGCTTGATCGCCCCCCGCCGGTTCTCCTTCTGCGTCTGCACCAGGCGGCGCACGAGGCGGGTCACGTTCTCGTACAGCTCCCGCTCGGCGGGACTCTGGTCGAATAGCACGTTCGTGACCTCGCGCTTCGGGAAGCGGATCGAGGTGCTCGCGCGCGTGGTGCGGATCATCGTCTCGGAGAGGAGGTTCGCGAGGCGCTGGGTGTTCTGCGGCATGCGCCGGTCGCCGCGCCGCATGAACTCCCGGCCGAACGTGCGGTAGGTGCCGAGCAGCCCGGGGCGGAGCAGCTGGACCAGGTTGTACAGCTCGTGCAGGTCGTTCTGCACCGGCGTCGCGGTGAGGAGCAGCAGATAGCGCGGCGCCAGCCGGTCGAGGAACTTCCAGGCGAGCGTCTTCTGGTTCTTCAGCCGGTGCGCCTCGTCCACGATCACCAGATCGAACGAAGCCGCGGCCACCTTCTCCCGGTGGCGCAGGAGCTTCGCCGTGTCCATCGAGGCGAGCAGAAGCGGCTCCTCCCACCAGGGGGTGCCGTGCTTCAGGATGGCGAACTCGAGATCGAACTTCCGCCGCAGCTCCTGGTCCCACTGCTCGACGAGCGACGCGGGCACCAGGACCAGCGCGCGCTGGACGAGGCCGCGGAGCAGGTACTCCTTGAGCACGAGCCCCGCCTCGATCGTCTTCCCCAGCCCCACCTCGTCGGCGAGGAGCGCGCGCCCCCGCATGCGGCGGAGCGCCGTCGCGCACGCCTGGATCTGGTGGCCGTAGTGCTGAACGTCGTGGAGGCGGTCCAAGCAGAGAAGCCGGTCGAAGCCGCGGTGGAGCGAGTAGCGCTCCACGCGCAGGCGCAACTCGTGCTCGCGCGCCGCGTCGTAGGGCCCGGTGAGGAGGCGCTGAACCAGGTCCTCGGCGCCGGGCGCGATGCGGAACTGCCCCCGCGTCGGCAGGTCGAGGCCGAGGCGCACCGAGGCGGCGGCCGGCGCCGACGCGACGGCCGGCGGCCCGGTCGCGCGCCCCGCGCCGCGCGCCGGCTCGAGCGGATAGAGCGACGTCAGCCGGCGGATGCCGTTCGAGAAGGCGATCTCGAGCACTTCGAAGCCGTCCCGCTCCCGAACCTCGACGATCAGCCCCTCGCCGAACGCGCGGTGCACGACGCGGTCCCCCACCCGGAATCCGGGCGAGCGCGGGTGCCCGCCGTCGCGGCTCATCCGAGGTCCCACGTCTCGCCCTCGGTCGGGATGCGGCAGTTGAAGCCGGGCCGCAGCGCGGCCCGGAGCGCTTCGGCGCGCAGGAGGTCGGCGTGCACGATGGCGCATCCGGCCGAGGGGGCGCAGCACTCGGCCTGAGCCACCAGCGCGGGATGGTCGGCGTGCGCGCTGAATCCGTTCAGCACCTCCACGCGGGCGCGCACGGCATGCGGATCTCCGAAGATCCGGACCTCGGGCAGCCGGTCCACCAGGCGCTTCCCCAGCGTCCCCTCCGCCTGGTAGCCGACGATCAGGATGGTGTGGCGCGGATCCTCCACGGTGTGGCGGAGGTGATGGAGGATGCGCCCCGCCTCGCACATCCCCGAGGCCGCGATCGTCACGAACGTGCCGGGCTTCTCGTTCAGCTTCTTCGACTCCTCCGGATCGCGCACGGCGATCACACGCCTCATGCCGAGGGGGTCCTCGCCGCGCGCGAGCGCCGCGCAGGTCTCGTCGTCGAAGACCTCCGTGTGCCGCGCCACGATCGCCTGCACCTCGTTGGCGAGCGGGCTGTCCAGGTAGACGGGGAGGGAGGGAATCCGCTTCTCGGCCTCCAGCCGGCTCAGCGCGTGCACCACCTCCTGCGTCCGTCCGACGGCGAAGGCGGGGATCACGATCCGGCCGCCCCGATCCACCGCCTCGCGCACCACGCGCTCGAGCGCGGCCAGGAGCGAGGGCTCGTCGGGGTGGATCTTTCCGCCGTAGGTCCCCTCCGTGATCAGATGGTCCGCGTGCGGGAGCGGGGCCGGGTCGCGGATGATGGGACGGTGCAGCCGCCCCAGGTCGCCGGTGAAGACCAGCGAGCCGGAGCGCCCGTTCTCCTTCCAGCGGGCCTCCACGTGGGCCGAGCCCAGGATGTGCCCCGCCTCGTGGAAGGCGACCGAGAGGTCGGGCCGGACCTCGAAGACCTCGCCGTAGGGGTGCGGACGGAACTGCTCCAGCGTGCGCTCGACGTCGCGGGTGTCGTACAGGGGGATCAGCCGCTCGCGCCCGTGGCGGCCCCCGCGGCGCCGGTTCATGTACTCGGCGTCCTTCATCTGGATGTGCGCGGCGTCGAGGAGCATCGCGCGGCAGAGGTCCGCCGTCGCGGCGGTGGCGTGGATCGGCCCCTCGAAACCGCTCTTCACCAGGAGGGGAATCGCGCCCGAGTGATCGATGTGCGCGTGCGTGAGCACCAGCGCGTCCACGGAACCCGCGTGGAACGGGAGCGCCTGGTTCCTCGCCATGGACTCGGCGCGGCGCCCCTGGAAGAGGCCGCAGTCCAGCAGCACCGTTCCCTGGCGTCCGGCGAGGAGGTGCTTCGATCCGGTCACGGTGCGTGCCGCGCCCCAGAAGGTGACGCGCACGCGGGCTAGTCTCCGGGGTAGAGATGGATCCCGAGACTCAATTGGCCCATCGACGTGAACTGGGAGTTGGAGACCATGGCGTACCCGCGGATCGAGACGTCGGCCGAGAAGCGGGGGCGGATGAAGCGCTCGAAACCCGCTCCCACGACGGCGAACGCCCCTTCGTTGACGCGGCTCGACTGGTCTTCGGAGAAGATGATGTCGGGCGAGGCATAGCCGAACCCGCCGACGAAATACGGCATGGCCATGCGTTCGCGGTGGACGTAGAAGACTCCCTCCACCGAGACGGTGGTGGCCACGACGTGGCTGTCGGCGAAGACGCCGGTGTTGATCGGCGCGTTGATGGCTCCGAAGCGCTGGTGCTCGAACGAGAATCCGACGGCCGCGCTGGGCGAGACCATGTAGCGGAAGCGGAAGGCGTAGCCGGGGCCGTTGTCGAATCCGTCGGCGAGACGGGAGTTCCCCCGGATCGCCCCGTACTGCCCCTGGATTCCGACGCTGATCGTGTTCGGGCGCTGCCGGCGCTCGAGCACGCGCGCCGGTTTCTCCGGCACCGGCTCGGGCTGGCGCCGCGCGGCGCGCCCCGCCTCGGACGAGACGGCGACGAACAGCCCTTCCCCGTCGCGAAGGAGCAGCGTGCCCCCTTCGCTCGCCGCCGCGTCCCGCGCCTGCGGCGCGCTCACGGCGCTTGGGTTCGGGTACGATGCGTGCGCGGACGGCGCGTAGGCGGCCGCGATCAGGAGCAGCGGGCCCAGCGCGAGCGCCCCGACGACTCGGTCTCTCATCTCCATCCCTCCCCGACTCCGGCGTGCTCCGGCGGTTCGTCTCAGGCTCTCGGATGAAACTTGGCGTGGACCTCGCGCAGGTAGTTCCGGTCCAGATGGGTGTAGATCTGCGTCGTCTCGATCGACCGGTGCCCCAGGAACTCCTGCACGACGCGCAGGTCGCAGCCTCCTTCGAGGAGGTGCGTCGCGCACGAATGCCGGAGCGTGTGCGGCGAAACCGCCCGGTCGATCCCCGCGGCCAGTGCGTAGCCGCGAAGGAGCTTCCAGTAGCCCATCCGCGTGAACGGCCGGCCCAGGCGCGTCACGAACACCGCGCGCTCGGCGCGCTGCCGCACCAGGAGCGGCCGCGCCCCGTCCAGGTAGCGGACCAGCGCCGCGCGCGCCTGGCTCCCGAAGGGGACGATGCGCTCCCGCTGCCGCTTCCCCACGCAGCGAACCAGCCCCTCCTCGAGGTCGACCTCTTCCAGGGCCAGCTTCACCAGCTCGCTCGCGCGGAGGCCGGTCGCGTACGCCGTCTCGAGGAGCGCCCGGTCGCGCACCGACTGCGGCGACTCGCCGCCCGGCGCCTTCAGGAGCGCCTCGATCTGCTCCACCGCGAGCACGTCGGGCAGAGGGCGCGAGCGTCGCGGCGGGCGGACCGGAAGCGCGGGATTGTCTCTCGCGAGCCCCCGCCGGCGCAAGAACTCGTGGAAGGAGCGGAGCGCCGCGATCTTCCGCGCCACGGTGGAGGCCGACCAGCCGGCCGCGGCCACGTAGCGCTCGATGTCGGCCGGAGAGACCGCCGAGGGCTCCCGGCGTCCCTGGCCCGCGAGGTAGCGGTCGTACTGCGCCAGATCGCGGCCGTAGGCGCGCACGGTGTTCACGCTGAGGCGCCGCTCCTCGGCCAGATGGTCCCGGAAGCGCTCGAGGAGCGGGCCGAGAACGCTCTTCGCGCGCTTGATCTCGGGCTCGGCGGCGCCCGGCTTGTTCCTCGGGGCGGGGGTCAACGACCTCCCGCCCGGCCGGCCGCCCGCCCCGCGGCGCGCAGCAGTCCCAGCACCCCCCGTCGCGGCTTCCGCCACTCCAGCTCCAGCTGACCGCCCTCCAGCGAGAGCAGGTAGCGCTTCCAGTCGAGCCCCGACGTGAATCCGCCGATCGAGCCGCCGGAGTGGACCACGCGATGGCACGGGACGACGATCGGCACCGGGTTCTCGCCGAGCGCGTTCCCCACGGCGCGGACCGCTCGCGGCGCGCCGGCGCGCCGGGCGATCTCGGCGTACGAGACCACCTCGCCCCAGGGCACCGCCCGCGTCGCCTCCCACACGCGTCGCTGGAACGGCGTGCCGCAGGCAAGATCGAGCGGCAGGGTCGCCGGGACGGCGCCGCCGCGCGTGAAGCGCCGCATCGCGGCTTTCGCCCCCGCAGTCCAGCGCGGCCGCCGCACGTAGCGGATCCCCCGCGCCCGCGCCTCGCGGCGGCGCGTTTCCGCGGCGCCCAGGTGCACCTCGCGCAGCCCCGCGGCGCTGCAGACGACCGTGATCGTTCCCGCGGGAGTCCGGACCGATGCCACCGCGAGCGGCTCCAGCTGGAGCTGCCCGCGCCGTTCCGCCTTCGCCGCGCGCTTCTTCGTCTTCATGACCCACTCCCCCCTTCGCTCCCCGCCCCGACCGTCTCGAGAATCCGTTCCGCCATCCGCTTTCCGATCCCGGGCACGGACGCGATCGTCTCGATCGGCTCGTTGCGGAGCCGCGTCACCGAGCCGAAGCGCGCGAGCAGCATCGCGCGGCGCTTGGGCCCGAGTCCCTTCACCTGATCCAGAGCCGACTCGCTCGCGGCGCGCCCCCGGAGCGTGCGGTGATAGGTCACCGCGAAGCGGTGCGCCTCGTCGCGCACGCGCATGAGCAGCTTGAGCCCCGGCGCGCGGCGCGAGAGCCGGAGCGGCTCGCGCCGGCCCGGGATCACGATCTCCTCCAGACGCTTCGCCAGCCCCACGACCGGCACCGTCTCGAGCGGCGTCCCGATCGCGGCGCGGCGCGCCGATTCCAGCTGCCCGACGCCACCGTCGATCACGATCAGGTCGGCCGCCGAGAGGTCCTGGATCGCGACCCGCTGCGCGTGGCGCGACACGACCTCGGCCATGGAGGCGAAGTCGTCCTGCCCCGCGACGGCGCGGATGCGATACCGGCGGTACTCCGACTTGTAGGGCGCCCCGTCCAGGAACGTCACCATCGAAGCGACGACGTGCGTTCCGAAGAGGTTCGAGACGTCGAAGCAGCGGATGCGCCGTGGCATCGCCGGCAGGCCCAGCGCGCGCTGGAGATCCAGCGCCTCCTCCCCGGACATCCCCTCCAGGCCCTTCGTCGCCTCGCCCTTCTCCTTCGCGAGCAAAAACGCCGCGTTCCGCCGCGCCATGCGCGCGAGCGCCTGCTCCCCCGTGCCTCGGGGCGGCCGGACGCGCACCGGGGCGTCTGCCCGCCGGGAAAGATACGATTCGAGCAGCTCGCGATCGCCGTCCGCGGCCTCGGCGATGAGCGTCGAGGGGACGCTCTCCGAGCCCGCGTAATAGAGCGCGACGAAGGAGCGAAGCAGGTCGGCGTCGTCCGCGCCGCCGGTGCCCTTGAGCCAGCGCACGTCGCGCGAGAGCACCCGGCGCTCGCGGATCTTCAGCACCGCGACGCAGGTCTGGTCGCCGCCGCGCGTCCACCCCACGACGTCCACCGGCCGGTGCCCCACGTCGACCATCCGCTGCCGCGCCAGGATCGATTCGAGGCGGCGGATCTGGTCGCGAAGGCGCCCCGCGCGCTCGTACTCGCGGCGCTCGGCCGCGTCCAGCTGGAGCGCGCGGAGCTTCTCCACGACGCGCTCGCGCTTCCCCGCGAGGAAATCGCAGAACTGGTCCACCATGGCGCGGTAGTCGTCCTGGCTCTGCATCGCGATGCACGGTCCGGTGCAGCGCCCAATGTGGAAGTCGAGGCACTCCTTCCGCGCCGCGATATGCGCGTCGATGTCGCGGCAGGTCCGGATCGGGAAGATCGTCTGGATGTGGCGCAGGAGCGACCGGAGCGCGCTCACCTCGGTGTAGGGCCCGAAGTACCGGGCCCCGTCCTTCTCGACACGCCGCACCAGCGTGACGCGCGGATAGGGCTCCTGCCAGGAGACGCGCACGTAGGGGTAGCGCTTGTCGTCCTTGAGCCGGATGTTGTACGGCGGCTGCCGCTCGCGGACGAGCGTCGCCTCGAGGAGGAGCGCGTCGATCTCCGACTCGGCCGCGATGTACTCGACGTCGGTCACGCGCCGGATCAGCCCCACCTGCTTCGGGCCGATCTGCTCGGGGTTGGCGAAGTGGGACCGCACACGATGATCCAGCCGCTTCGCCTTGCCGACATAGAGCAGCTCCCCTTTCGAGCCCCGGAAGATGTAGACCCCGGGCTGGGCGGGAAGGGCGGCGATCTGGGATTCGAGCGTGGATGGCGTCATAGGTGCGGTTACCGCAGCAGTATACCACTCAAGCGGTTGCGATTGACAGACGGCGGCCGGGCCGCTAGTCTCCTGGGCTCATTCCCGTTTCGATGCTTCGCCTGTCCGGAGGAGACGAATGCCGCACCACAAGTCAGCCGTGAAGCGCATGCGCACGAGCAAGCGGGATCGGACCAAGAACATCGCGGTCCGCTCAGAGTTGAAGACGCTTCTCAAGAGAATGTCGGATCAGCCTACCAATACGGACGTTATGAAGCTTACCGTTTCCGAGCTGGACCGCGCCGTCAAGAAGGGCGTGCTCAAGAAGGCGGTCGCGAACCGCCGGAAGTCGCGCCTGGCGAAAGCCGCGAACCGGGCGACCGCGAAGAAGTAGAGAGCAGGCATCATCGCAGGGGCCGGGTCCTAGTCATCGAGCGCAGGCCACGACCACCCGAGTCTCGCGTGGATGCTCCACACCTTGTAGGTCGTGGAGTATCGACCGAAATCCTGATTCAAAGCACTATAGCGGACGCCGGCGCCCACCCGGAGCCGGCTGCTCGCCCGGAAAAGCCCGCCACCCGCCGCCCACCAACCCAGGCCGTGCGACGAAAATCCAAACGGCATCCCATTGTCATCGTAGTCTTCCTTGACCCGTTCTTCGCCCCACTCGGCGCCGGCGCTCGTATAGGGCTGAAACAGTCCGCGACTCCAATCGCGACGGATGCCCAGGCCAAGCTGATCGAACTTGTAGTGAAAGTCACCGCCCTCCGTCGCACTGGGGACGGTCATTGCCGAGCGGCTGGCGAACAATGCGACGGCTACTGGCCAGCGCACGCCTTGGATCGCCAGATCGAGGCCCGCCTCGGTGCGTGAACCGTCGTGAGTGTCGATCGTCTGGCCGCCGACGATGACACTCGCGCTTCCGCGAGAACGTAATGGGTTGCCGAATGCTGCAGGAGGTAACGTGAGGAAATAGACGAGAAGAGTCGGCAGGAACAATCGTCTCATGGCTCCTCCACGGGCTGGCACAAGGCCCCCCGAAGAAACCCCGGCACCGACGCGCTTCTCCCTACTTACTTCCCTTCATCGGCTCTCCTCCAACGCTCCATGCACGCGCTTCGCTGTCAGGCTCACGGCCTCGCCGACCGGGACTTTCTCCACTTCCCCCGTCTTTCGGTCGCGCAGCTCCACGACGCCTTCCGCGAGCCCCCGTTCGCCCACCGTCACGCGCAGCGGCATCCCAAGCAGGTCGGCGTCCTTGAACTTGGCGCCGGGGCGCTCGTCGCGGTCGTCGAGCAGCACCTCGACGCCGCGCGACTCCAAATCCGCCGCCAGCTTCTCCGCGGTGTCGCGCGACGGCTCGTGCTTCGTGTTCACGGCGAGCACGTGGACGTGGAACGGCGCGAGCGGCATCGGCCAGACGATGCCGTTCTCGTCGTGCGACTGCTCGATGACCGCCGCGACGGTGCGGGTGATCCCGATCCCGTAGGTTCCCATGACGATGGTCTTCTCCGCTCCCGCCGCGTCCAGGAAGCGCGCTTTCATCGGCTCCGAGTAGCGGGTGCCGAGCTTGAAGATGTGCCCCACCTCGATGCCGCGCGAGACGACCAGCTCGTCGCCGCAGCGCGGACAGCGGTCGCCGCGGCGCGCGGTAGCGATATCGGCGCGCTCCTTGGCGGCGGCGTCCCGGCCCAGGCGCACGTTCACCAGGTGGACGTCCTTCTTGTTCCCGCCCGCGACCCAGTTCTTCCCTTCCTGCACCGAGGGGTCCCAGATCGTGCGGATGCGCGACTCCAGCCCGACGGGGCCGGTGAAGCCCATCGGGCCGCCCGTGAGCTGCTCGATCTCCGCCGCGGCGGCGAGGCGCACCGGCGCGCCGCCCAGGTAGCGGCTCAGCTTGGCCTCGTTCAGCTCGCGATCGCCCGGCACGACCGCGAGGATCGGATCGCCGCCGGCCCAGAAGACGAGCGTCTTCAACAGCCGGTCGCTCGTCACGCCCAGGAACGCTGCCACTTCCTCGACCGTCTTCTTCCCCGGCGTCTCCCGCTCGGCGAGCGGCGCCTCCGCCTCGTGCGGCGCCGGCGGCAGCGCGAACTTCGCGCTCTCCGACGACGCGGCGTAGCCGCACGCCGACGAGAAGACCTCCGATTCCCCCGAGTCGGCGGTGACCATGAACTCGTGGTTCACGTCCCCCCCGATCGCTCCCGAGTCGGCTTCCACCACGACGAAGGAGAGCCCGCAGCGGCGGAAGATCGCCGTGTAGGCGCGCCGCATCGCCTCGTACCCCACGTCGAGCGACGCCTCGTCCACGTGGAACGAGTAGCCGTCCTTCATGAGGAATTCCCGCGCGCGCATGACGCCGAAGCGCGGGCGGATCTCGTCGCGGAATTTGACGCCGATCTGGTAGAGGTTGAGCGGCAGGTCCCGGTAAGAGCGCACGTGGCTCCGCACCAGGTCGACCACCGCCTCCTCGTTCGTCGGTCCCACGGCGTACTCGCGGTCGTGGCGGTCCTTCTGCCGGAAGAGCTCCTTCCCGTACTTCTCCCAGCGCCCCGACTCGACCCAGAGCTCGCTCGGCATGAGGATCGGGAGCGACAGCTCCTGGGCTCCCTCGCGGTTCAGCTCCTCGCGCACGATGCGCATCAGCTTCGAGGCGGTGCGCCAGCCGAGCGGGAGCAGGCTGTAGATCCCCGCCGCGTGCTTGCGCAGCATGCCGGCGCGGATCATGAGGCGGTGGCTCACCAGCTCGGCGTCGGCCGGGTCTTCCTTCAGGGTCGGGATGAACGCCTGGGAAAAGCGCATGCGGGTTCGGTTCCTCCTAGGCTTCGGTCAACGCGTCTTCGAACGAGTAGAGGCCGGGCTTCCGTCCGTGGAGGAAGCGCGCGGCCCGGAGCGCGCCGCGCGCGAAGACGGCGCGGTCCTGCACGGCGTGGCCCAGGGTGAGCGTTTCCCCCTCGCCGCTCAGCACGATCTCGTGCGTCCCGGGAGCGCTGCCGCCCCGAAGGGAGTGCGTCGCCACGCCGCCGGGGCGCCGCTCGGTGCCCACGCCGCGAAGCAGCTCGCCGAGCGCGATCGCCGTGCCGCTCGGCGCATCCTTCTTCGCGGCGTGGTGATGCTCCACGACGTCGGCATCGTAGAGCCCGCGCGCACCGGGCGGGAGGGCGCGCAGCACGGCGGAGAGGACCGCGATCCCCGGGCTCAGGTTCCGCGCGCGCAGGACGGGCGCCCGCGCGGCGAGCCGCGCGATCCGCTCCTCGGTCGCGGGGGATAGTCCGGAGGTCGCGGCCACGAGCGCCCGGGGCAGCGCCTCGAGGGCTCCGAGGAGCGTCTCGGTGCCGCTGGCGAGGCTCACGTCGACCACGACCAGATCGGGCGGAAGGGACGCGAGGCCCTCGGGCTTCCCCAGCGCGTCGGGGCCGAACCAGACGCACCCCTCGGGATGCGGTTCGCCGTCGTGCGAGCGCGCCACGCATCCCCGGAGCGAGAACCTCCCCCGCTCGGAAGCCTCCGAGGCCGCCAGGGCGGCTCGAATCGCCCGTCCCATGCGGCCGGTCGCGCCGAAGAGAAGGATGGGAACGACGGCCGCGGAACCGCCCACGCGCTAGTGCGCGGCGCGCGCCGGCGCGCGAAGGCCCAGGCCGTCCAGGGCTGCGTCCACGGCCCGGACCGTGTCGGGCTTCAGCCCGACCAGCGGCAGCCGGAGGTCCGGAGCGATCGATCCGAGGGCGGAGAGGGCGTACTTGACCGGAGCCGGGCTGGTCTCGAGGAAGAGCGCCTTGAAGAGCGGGTAGAGGCGGCGGTGGATCGCCTCGGCCTCCGCGACGCGTCCCGCGCGGTGGTGGTTCCCCATCAACACCAGATCCTCCGGCGTCAGGTGCCCCGCGACCGAGACGACGCCTTTCGCTCCGATCGAAAGCAGCGGCAGGTAGAGCGCGTCGTCCCCCGCGAGGATCGTGATGTCGGAGCGGCCGCGGATCTGGCTGGCCTGGTCCAGCGAGCCGCTCGCCTCCTTGATCGCCGCGATGCGCGGATGTTCACCCAGGCGCGCGACGGTCTCGGGGAGGATGTTGGCCCCGGTGCGCGTCGGGACGTTGTACAGGACCATCGGGCGGTCGATCGCGTCCGCCACCGCGCGGTAATGGGCGATCAGCCCCTCCTGGGTGGGCCGGATCGAATACGGCGTGATCACCATCACGGCGTCCGCGCCCAGGCGGATCGCCTCGCGCGAGAATTCGATCGTCTCGTCGGTGACCGCCGTGCCGGTCCCGGCCACGACGGCGGCCTTGCCGCGCGCCGCCTCGACCGCGATCCGGATCACGGCCGCGCGCTCCTCGCGCGTGAGCGAGGTCGCCTCGCCCGTGCATCCGCACGGATAGAGCGCGCGCACGCCGCGCGCGACCAGTCCGCCGGCCAAGGCGGCCAGCGCATCACGGTCCACTGCCCCGCCGCGGAACGGCGTGACCAGCGCGACGCCCACTCCCTCGAAGATCCCGCTTCGCTCGCTCATGGTCCTCTCCTTTTCCTTCGCGGAGGCGCTCTATCGTCTTGGCGGGGGCGGCGGCGGAGCGCCGGGGCCCTCGGCCGGCCGGAAGTCGAACGTGAACCCGCCGCGCTCCTCTTCGGGCCGGAGCACCACCGCCTCCGGCGCGCGCAGCTCGAGTCGAGGGGGCGACCCGCCCGGCCCCTCGAGGCGGAAGGCGCGGAGCGTCCACGTGCCCGCGGGCACCCGCAGCGAGAACGCGCCGGGCCCGGTGCGCTGGAACGGCGGCGCCGTCACGGTGGAGTCGGCCGCGCCGCGCGCCTCGACGCGGTAGCGGGACGTCGAGTCGGAGGCGACGATCGTTCCCGAGAGCACCGCGAGCGCGCGCGGGTCCACCGCGACGATGTTGATACTATCCGCGACCGGTCGTTCGGGTGTCAATCGGATCGGCTCGGGGTGCGGCGCCAGCACGTCCTGCCCCTCGTCGTACGTGTTGTTGGCATTCCTGTCGTAGAACGCGAACACGCGATACTCCGGTCCCAGGATCATCCCCGGGATGGAGTAGGCTCCGGCGGTGTCGGTGGCCGCCTCGTAGAGCGGCTCGAACGTGACGCCGGTGTCCGGCCGCGCGCCGAGCGAGTCGGAGAAGACGAGGATCGGCACGCCCGATCGCGACAGCGTGCGCGCGCGCACCACCCCCGTGATCTTCCCCGGGGCGAGCGAATCCCCGGTCGAGAAGTGGATCGAGACCGGAGCGCCCAGAGGGACGCCGTGGGCGTCGCGGACCGAGCCGCGGAGGACGACGTGGTAGGTCGTGTTGACCCGGAGGGTCTCCCCCCAGAAGACGCGGAAATGGCGGCCGCTCCAGCGGAACTGCGGCCGCTCCACCGGAGGCCGGATGCGCGTCGCGTCGCGCACGCTGCCGTGGTCCATGTCCTCGGAGAAAAGGAAGTCGACGCCCGTGGTCCGATCGACGCGCACGCTGGAATCGGCCGGGGTCGTCGCGATCACGCGCGGGGGCGTGACGTCGAGCGGCCCTCCCGGCGGGAAGACCGATTTGGCGCAGCCGATCGCCGCGACGACCGCCCCGAGAAGGAGCGCCCTCAGGAGCGTGCGGCCGCGCCCAACGGTCACCGACGCGGACGCTTCCGTGCCGTCTTCTTCCGGGCCGCCGGCTTCCGCACCGCCGGCTTCCGCGCGGCCGGCTTCCGGGCCGCGGGTTTCCGCGCGGCCTTCGCGCGTGCCGCCGGCTTCCGCGCCGAAGCCGCGCGCCGGGCGCCGCTCCCTCGTGCCGTGGCGCCCGCGACGAGAAGCTCGTAGAGCACGGCCTTCTGCACGTGGAGGCGGTTCTCCGCCTGCGGAAAGACGCCCGAGTTTGGCCCTTCCATCACCTCGTCGGTGATCTCCTCGCCGCGGTGGGCCGGGAGGCAGTGGAGCACCAGTGCGTTCGGCTTCGCGCGGTCGAGGAGCGCGCCGTTGATCTGGTAGGGGCGGAACACCGGGAGCCGCTTCTCGCGCTCGGCCTCCTGCCCCATGCTGGCCCAGACGTCGGTGTAGAGCACGTCCGCGCCGTCGGCCGCCTCGTCCGGCGTGCGCACGATCTCCACCCTCCCCTTCCCCGCGTTCCGCACCTGCTCCACCAGGGCCATGTCGGGATCGTAGCCCTCCGGGCAGGCGATCCGCAGCGTGAGCCCGTAGAGGCCCGCCGCCTCGATCCAGGAATTCGCCACGTTGTTGCCGTCGCCGACGTAGGCCACCACGGCGCGGTCCAGGTCGAGGCCGTGCTCGATCATCGTGAGCATGTCGGCGAGGATCTGGCAGGGGTGCAGCCAGTCGGTCAGGCCGTTCACCACCGGCACCGACGCGTGCTTGGCCAGGTTCACCGCGATCTGGTGATCGAACGTGCGGATCATGATCCCGTCCACGTACCCCGAGAGCACGCGCGCCACGTCCTGCACCGGCTCGCGGGAGCCCATCCCGATCTCCCGGTCGGTGATGAAGATCGACGAGCCGCCGAGCTGCGTCATCGCGACTTCGAAACTCACGCGCGTGCGCAGGCTGGGCTTGTGGAAGATGAGCGCCAGCGTGCGCCCCGCCAGCTCGAGATGGCGGCGCCCGGCGCGGAGATCGGACTTGAGCCGCGCCGCGGTGGCGAAGAGGCGGTCGGCATCGGCCCGCGTGAGATCGGCAAAGGACAGCAGGTCCCGCTTCATGCGTCAGGCTCCTCGTGGGTTCTCGGCGCGATGCCGCGGCTCATGCGCGCGGATGCGCGCGGGCGTAGGCCTCTTTCAGGCGCCGCCGGGTGACGTGGGTGTAGATCTGGGTGGTGCGAAGGTTCTGGTGGCCCAGGAGCTCCTGGACCGCGCGCAGGTTCGCGCCGGCGTCCAGGAGGTGCGTGGCGAAGGAATGCCGGAGCGCGTGGGGGTGGGTCGCCGCGTTCGGTCCCAGGCGCGCGAGCAGCGACTGGACGTCGCGCTCCAGGGTCCGCGCGCTCACACCGCCGGAGCGTCCGCGGAGGAGCGCATCGCCGGGGCGCGGCTCGCCGCCCGCGACCGTCCAGAAGCGGCGGAGCGCCGCGAGCGCGCGCTGCCCCAGCGGGACCACGCGCTCGCGGCTTCCCTTCCCGAGCACGCGGATCAGCATGCGCCGCTCGTCCAGGCGGTCGCGCGTGAGCGAGGCCAGCTCGCCGACGCGCAGCCCGGAGCCGTAGAGCAGCTCGGCGGCCGCCAGGCCGCGGCATCCCCGCGCGTCCTGGGCCGGGATCTTCGTGGCGATGTCGTCCAGGAGCTGGTTCAGCGGCTCGACGGCGTGCGCCGAGGGGAGCGGGCTCGGCAGCGTCACGCGCGGGAGCGCCGAGCGCGCCGATCCGGTCGGGAGTCCGCGCCGCTCGAGGAACCGGAGATAGCAGCGGACCGCCGCGAGGGTGCGGGCCAGGGTCCGGGCCGAGATGGGACGGCGCGCCGCCGTGCGCTCCAGCGAGCGCGCGGCCGCGAACGCGGTCAGGAGGTCGGGCGTCAGGTCGGCGGGCCGCGCGGGACGCCCCAGCCTTCCCGCCAGGAATTCGCGGAGGCGGACCAGCTCTTCGCCGTAGGCGCGGACGGTCAGCGCGGCGTAGCGCCGGTCCGCGAGGTGCGCCAGAAACTCAGCCGTCGAGCGTTCCACTCAGAGCATCCCCCGCCACCGCATCCTGGTCCACCTGCGTCTTGCACTTCGGACACTGCAGGTAGTCCCCCTTCGTCTTGCTCCGCTTCTGCACCATGATCGTCGATCCGCACGAGGGGCACGTCTCCTTCACCGGCTTGTCCCAGATGGCGAACGTGCACTCCGGATACCGGCTGCAACCGTAGAAGATCTTCCCGCGCTTGGTCCGCCGCTCCACCATCTCGCCCGTGCCGCACTGCGGACAGGCGATCTGGAGCGTGAAGGGGCGCGTCCCCTTGCAGTCGGGGTAGCGCTCGCAGGCGAGGAACTTGCCGAAACGGCCGGTGCGAAAGCGCATCGGCCCGCCGCACTGCGGGCAGAGCTGGGTCGGCGCCTCGGCCGGCACGCCGTCCTCCTCGACCGGCAGCGTCGTCTTGCACTCGGGATAGCGGGGACAGGCCAGGAACGGCCCGGAGCGGCCGAATTTCTTGATCATCTTGGAGCCGCACTTCGGGCAGGGCGTCTCGGTCTCCTGGACCAGCGACGCGCGGACCTGCTCCTGCTTCGATTCGGCCGACGCCAGATCCTTCTGGAAGGGGTGGTAGAACTCCTCCACCACGTCGATCCAGGGGTCCCGCCCCGTCTCGACGTGATCGAGCCGCTGCTCCAGCTTCGCCGTGAACTCCACGTCGAACACGTCGGAGAAAGTCTTCGAGAGGAGCTTCCAGACGGTCATCCCGAGCTCGGTCGGGAGGAGCTTCCCCCGGTCGCGCTGGACGTAGTCGCGGCTCAGGATGGTGCCGACGATGGTGGCGTAGGTGCTCGGCCGCCCGATCCCCTTCTCCTCGAGCGTCTTCACCAGCGTCGCCTCGGTGTAGTGGGGCGGCGGCTCGGTGAAATGCTGCTCGGGAACGGTCGTGAGGAGCTTCAGGGCGTTCCCCTGCTCGAGCGCGGGAAGGCGGCTGGCCGCCGCGCCCGGGCTGTCGCCTTCGATCAGCGCGGTCTGATAGGCGCGCGCGAACCCGTCGAACTTCACCCGGCTGCCCGAGGCGCGCAGCAGGTACGGCCCCGCCGTGATGTCCGCGGTCGTCGTGAGCACCAGCGCCGGATTCATCTGGGACGCCACGAACCGCTGCCAGATCAGCTCGTAGAGCTTGGCCTGGTCGGGATCCAGATGGTGCTTCATCGACGCCGGGGTCCGCGCCACCGACGTCGGGCGGATCGCCTCGTGCGCGTCCTGCGAGGTCTCGCGCGAGCGATAGGCCCGCGCCTCGGCCGGCAGGTAGGCGTCGCCGTATTGCGCCTGGATGAAGCCTCGAACCTCGGTGAGCGCGTCGGGCGAGACGCGCGTCGAGTCGGTTCGCATGTAGGTGATCAGCCCGGTGGCCCCCTCGGCCCCAAGATCGATGCCCTCGTAGAGCTGCTGGGCGATGACCATCGTGCGCTGGGCGCTGTAGCGGTGGCGCCGGAACGCCTCCTGCTGGAGCGTGCTCGTGATGAAGGGCGGGAGCGGGTTGCGCTTCTTCTCCTGCGTGCGGATCCCCGTGACCTCGAACGGCTCCTTCGCGAGGGCCGCCTCCTCCGCCTTCGCGTCGGCCTCGTTCCCGATCGCGAACTTCTCGCCGTTCTTCTTCTGGACGCGCGCGCGGAAGGTCTCCCCCCGGGGCGTCTCGAGGTCGGCGTCCAGGGTCCAGTACTCGCGCGGGACGAAGGCGCGGATCTCGTCTTCGCGCTCGCAGATCAGGCGCAGCGCCACGGACTGCACGCGGCCGGCGGAGAGGCCGTAGCGCACCGTCTTCCAGAGGAACGGGGAGACCTGGTAGCCCACCAGCCGGTCCAGGATGCGGCGCGCCTGCTGCGCCTGAACCTTGGACATGTCGATCTCGCGGGGACTGGCGAGCGCTTCCTCGATGCCCCGCTTCGTGATCTCGTAGAACGCGAGGCGGCGGATCCGGCCGTCCGCATCCCCAGCGCGGCCGTCCGTCCCGAGCGTCTCGGCGAGATGCCAGGCGATCGCCTCTCCCTCGCGGTCGGGGTCGGGCGCGAGATAGATGATCGCGGCGTTCCGCGCGCTCGTCTTCAGATCCTTGATGATCTTCCCCTTCCCCTTGATCAGCACGTACGAGGGGACGAAGCCCTTGTCGACGTCGACGCCCAGCTTCGACTTGGGGAGATCGCGCACGTGCCCGTTCGAGGCCTTCACCTCGTAGCCCGGGCCGAGATACTTGGCGATGGTGCGCGCCTTGGCCGGCGACTCGACGATCACGAGATTCCTCCCGCGCGGGGCGCGGGCGGTCTTCTCCGAAGCGACCGGCTTCGCGCTCGTGCCGGCCGCCGCCTTCTTCACGGACGCCTTCTTCTTCGCCGGCGCCTTCGCGGGCGCGGCGCGCTTGGGGGCGGCTTCGGCCTCGGGCGCCGCCGCCGGCGCCTTCTTCTTCGTCACAGGAGTCAACGGAACCTCAATGAACTTGGGCGGGGTTGGCGGGATCGAAATCGACGCCGTGCTCGTCATCGAACCACCGGATCAGCACCGAGGTCGCCAGCTCCTCGGCCTTGGCCTCGGTGTCGAGTGCGGGACCCTCGTCGCGGGCGCGGTCCATGATCTCTTCGAACTGCTCGGGGGTGACCTTGCCCGATCCGACCAGGCCGAACAGGTAGCTGTAGGCCGCGCTGGGCAGGAGGGAGCGCTCGGGGCCCGTCGGCACGCGGACGCTCTTGCGCGTCGCGACCACCTCGTCGCTCCAGTCCTCGCGGGCGAACGGCTCGAGGGCGCGGAAGATCATCTCGAACGCCTGGTTCACGATCTCCACGTCGTAGCGGCCGGAGTCGAGCACCTGGGTGAGCTCGAGGAGTGCGTCCTCGTTCCCGTCGACGTACGACTTCAGCTGCTCGACGATGAGAACCATCATTTCACGGACGCTGTCTTCCATCGTCTCCCTCCTGAGCTAGGCTCCGTGGCACTTCTTGTACTTCTTCCCGCTGCCGCACGGGCAGGGGTCGTTCCGACCGATCTTGGGATCCTGCGTCGCCACCGGAGCGCGGCGCTCCTTGGATGGCGTCTCCTCCGCCGGGGTTCCGAACGCCGTGACGGGGGCGTGGCTCTCCCGCGCGCGCACGCGCTGCGGCGGCGGGGGCGAACCCCCCGGGCCCTCGAGCGCGCCGGCCGGCTCGGGCCGGGTCGCGACGCCGCGCGGCGGCGGGGCGTTGGGCGGGGGCATGAGCGACGCCCGGTAGAGCATCCGCACCGTCTCCTCGCGGATCGAATGCGTGAGCTGATCGAACATGTCGAACGCCTCCCGCTTGTATTCGATGAGCGGGTCGCGCTGGCCGTAGGCGCGGAGTCCGATCCCCTCGCGCATGTGGTCCATCTCGCGCAGATGGTCCATCCAGTGCTCGTCGATCACGTGCAGGTAGACCATGCGCTCCAGCTCGCGGGTGGCCTCCGGCGTGAGGTCCTTCTCCTTCTCCTCGTACGTCTGGAGGAACATCGCGCGCAGGGTCTCGGTGATCTCGGCGCGGTCGGGCGCGCGCTCCCCCTCGCCCACGTGGGGCGGCGGGATCGGCCGGAGCAGGATCTGGCTGGCGTCGGCGTACAGCCGCTTCACGTCCTCCTCGTCGAAGCGCTCCTGGGCGAGGTAGGTGCCCACGCGCTCCTCGATCACCTCTTCGATCATCTCGAGGATCGTCTCCTTGAGATCGTCCTCCTCGAGGGCGCGCAGCCGCTGCGCGTAGATCACCGTGCGCTGCTTGTTCATGACGTCGTCGTATTCCAGCAGGTGCTTCCGGATGTCGAAGTTGTGCTCCTCGACGCGCTTCTGCGCGCGCTCGATCGCGCGGGTCACGAGCCCGTGCTCGATGACCTCGCCCTCCTGGACGCCGAGCTTCTCCATGATGCCCGCGATCCGGTCGGAGCCGAACAGGCGCATCAGGTCGTCCTCGAGGGACAGGTAGAAGCGCGAGTAGCCCGGGTCCCCCTGGCGCCCGCTTCGGCCGCGGAGCTGGCGATCGATGCGCCGGCTCTCGTGCCGCTCGGTGCCGATGATGTGGAGCCCGCACGTGATCTCTTCCTTGCAGCGCGCGTAGTCGCGCCAGACGCCGTTCCGGAGCTCGGGATGCTCGCCCGCGAAGCAGCCGCGGTCGCAGCGGATCACGCCCGCCTCCAGCTTGATGTCGGTGCCGCGGCCGGCCATGTTCGTGGCGATCGTGACCGCGCCGCGCCGCCCGGCGCCGGCGACGATCTCGGCCTCCTGCTGATGGAACTTCGCGTTCAGCACGCTATGCGGAATCCCTTTCCGCTTGAGCAGCCGGCTCAGCGTCTCCGACGCCTCGACGCTGATCGTGCCGACCAGCACCGGCGCGCCCATCGCGTGCAGCTCCGCGATCTCGTCCACGACCGCGTTGTACTTCTCGCGGCGGGTCTTGAAGATGAAGTCGTTCGAGTCCACGCGCCGGACGGGACGGTTGGTCGGGATCACGACGACGTCGCGCTTGTAGGTGTGGAAGAACTCCTGCGCCTCGGTCTCCGCGGTGCCGGTCATGCCGCCGAGCTTCTCGTAGAGGCGGAAGTAGTTCTGGATCGTGATCGTGGCGAGAGTCTGCGTCTCCCCCTCCACGCGCACCGCCTCCTTGGCCTCGATCGCCTGGTGCAGCCCGTCCGAGTAGCGACGGCCGGGCATGAGCCGCCCCGTGAACTCGTCGACGATCAGGATCTTCCCATCCTGCACGACGTACTCGACGTCCTTCTCGTAGAGCGAGTAGGCCTTGAGGAGCTGCAGCACGTTGTGCACGCGCTCGCTCCGCTCCCCGTGCGTGCGCTCCAGCGCCCGCTTCCGGGCCACCTTCTCGGCCGGCGCGAGCGACTCGTCCTCGTCGATGGCCCCCATCTCGACGGCGAGATCGGGCAGGAGGAAGAGGTTCTTGTCGCGCTGGCTCACTACGTCGCGCCCCTGCTCGGACAGGTCGACCGAGTGGCTCTTTTCGTCGATGGCGTAAAAGAGGTCCTCGTCGACTTCGTTCAGGCGCTTGTCGCGGATGAAGTCCAGCTCCACCTTCTGGTAGAGCCGCTTCAGCCCCGGCTGCTCGGCGATGAGCTTGAGGAACCGCTTGTTCTTGGGCGCGCCGCGCCGCACCTGCAACAGCTTGATCCCCGCCTCGTATTCCTTCGAGGGGTCCTTCAGCAGCTCGTCGGCCTCGGCCAGGATCCGCGTGACGAGCTGCGTCTGCTGGCGCACCACGCGCTCCACGTCGGGCTTCATCTCGTCGTACTGCTGGAGCGAATGCTCGACCGGTCCCGAGATGATGAGCGGCGTGCGGGCCTCGTCGATCAGCACCGAGTCGACCTCGTCCACGATCGCGTAGTGGTGGCCGCGCTGGACGCGATGGTCCTTGTGGCGCGCCATGTTGTCGCGGAGGTAGTCGAAGCCGAATTCGTTGTTGGTGCCGTAGGTGACGTCGCAGGCGTAGGCCGCGCGCCGCTGCGCGAAGTCCATCTGGTTCTGGATGCAGCCGACGGTGAGGCCGTGATACGTGAAGATCCGCCCCATCCACTCGCTGTCGCGCCGGGCGAGGTAGTCGTTCACGGTGACCAGGTGGACGCCTTTCCCGGTCAGCGCGTTCAGGTAGATGGGCAGCGTGGCGACGAGGGTCTTGCCCTCGCCGGTGGCCATCTCGGCGATCTTTCCCTCGTGGAGCGCAATCGCCCCGAGGAGCTGCACGTCGAAGGGAACCATGTCCCAGGTGATCGGGATGCCGACCACGTCCCAGGTGGTGCCCACCAGGCGCCGGCAGGTCTCCTTGACGACGGCGTACGCCTCGGGGAGGAG
Source organism: Candidatus Binatia bacterium (assembly GCA_035631035.1). Classification (NCBI taxonomy): domain Bacteria; phylum Candidatus Binatota; class Binatia (SeqCode); species Binatia bacterium. Next base: position 72,458 of record DASQJL010000050.1, read on the forward strand.
ATCGTCGACGGTCTCCCCTTCGAGGAGCCGCGCGCGGAACTCCTGGGTCTTGGCGCGGAGGGCGTCGTCGCTCAAGCCCTGAAGGCTCTCGAACTCGGCGTTGATCTGGGTCACGGTCGGCAACATGCGCTTGACGTCGCGCTCGTGCTTGGTTCCGAGGACCCGGGTGAGGAGCTGCAGCAATGGATTGCCCTTTCTTCTAAGCCGGCAGCGCTAAACGCGCTCGCCGAAACCGGTTGGGCCCGTTCCGCGGCCGCCGCGAGGGGCGCATAACGCGAAACCCCAGGAGCGGAGCGCCACCGGGGTTCGTGCTCGTCTCGTCATCGTACAAGTTTAAGTTGGATAAAGACTTGGCGCCTCGGGAGCGAGCCCTCGCGACGCTTCATCCGGGGAGGAGCATAGGTGCCGCTCGCTCCGGGTGTCAAGCCGGATCGGACCCAACACTAAGGTTGTCCGCGGTCCCGCCTATTCCGATGCGAGGGGCGGGCGCAGGGTGCCGGCGAGGCTCAGCGGAGGAAGAAGTCCATGGCGAACCCCGCCGACAGGGGGATCCGGAAATTGTCGTCCAGGGGGATCGGGAGAAGCTCGAACACGGTCGCCGTCAGCGCCCCGATCACCGCGACCCGGAACGGGATTTCCGGAACGAGCAGCGTGAGCAGGTAGCAGGTCACCAGGCAGGCCAGGCTCCCCTCCAGGGTCTTGTCGAAGATCCGGATCCTTCCGAGCCACTTCCCCACGATGGCCGCCATGGTGTCCCCCATGATGAGAAAGGCCAGCGCGAGCACGGCGATCGGCTTCGGAAAAAGATGGATCGAGAGGAGGCAGGCGATCAGCAGGTAGGTCGAGCCGAGGAGCGACACCTCCTCGTGATTGCGGAGCAGCTCCCCGAAGAAATGACGGAAGAGGTTCCGGGTCGGGAGGTGGTTCAGCCGGAACACCTCGATCGCCAGCGACAGGATCACCGCGGCCAGCAGCGCGCGCTCCCAGTCGCGCTGCCAGAGATCGGGAGTGAGGTAGTAGCCGAGCGGGATCGAGAGCGACGCGAGATGGATCGCTTTTCGTTTCAGCTCCGATCGAAGGACCACTCGGTCCCCGGCCCTCCCTAGCGCACCGCGGTGCCGTAGAGCGCCTCGTACCGGCGCCACGCGGCGTAGACCTGCTTCACGTAGTCGCGCGTCTCCCGGTACGGGATCAGCTCGACCCACCGATCGTCGATCGCGCCCTGCTCCGCGAGCCAGCGTCGCACGGGGTCCTCGCCGGCATTGTATGCCGCGAAGGTGCCTCGCGGGTCCCCCATTTCACGATCCAGCTTCTCGAGGTAGCGCGCCCCCAGCCGCACGTTGAGCGTGGGATCCAGCAGCGAGTCGGGCGGCACCGTCCGGGCGGCGAGCTGGTTGGCGGTCCTGGGCAGGAGCTGGAGCAGGCCCAGGGCTCCCGCGCGCGAGCGCGCTCCCGCGAGGTAGCCCGTCTCCTGGCGCATGATCGCCCAGACGATCGCGGCGTCGAGCGACTCGGCCGCGGAGGCGGCGAAGACGTCCAGCGCGTACGCCGGGGGGTACTCCATCCGCAGATCGGCCGAGTCGCCCGGCGCGGGCACCGCGCGGAAGAATCCGTGCTCCTCGAGCGCGGCCGCGCACGGGCCGATCCCGCTCCGCTCCGCGCGGGCGCAGTCGAGGAGCGCTTCGCGTCCGAGCGAGACGTAGCCCAGGGCGCTCCAGATCCGCGCGCGCAGCGGCGGGTCCTCTCCCAGCGAGGACGCGAGCACGCGCCGCGAGGGGGCCGCGATCCGGAACGGGATCGAATCGCGCGGCCAGCGTCCTTCGTCGCGCAGCTCCTCCGCAGCGCGCAGCCCCTCGTACGTCCAGGGGCCGAGGCGCCAGGCGTCCGTGAACGCCGCCCGGGCCTCGGCGCTGTCGCCGCGCGCCAGGGCGAGGCGCCCCGACCAGAAGCGCCCCATCGCCGACGAGGGGCCCAGCCGGTCCAGCGCGACCCGCGCCGTGTCCGGCGCACCCGCGCGCATCCAGTTCACGGCTTCGTGGATCCTCGCCGCCTCGGCGAGCGCGGGCGTCTTGATCCGCGGGACGGCCCACGCGAAGACGGGAGCCGCTTCCCTTCCCGAGCGGCGGTTCTCCCACTCGCGCGCCCGCTCCCATGCCGCGCTCTCCCCGGACGTCCCCGCCGAGTCGAGCGAGGCCGCGACGACGAAGGCGCTGTCCATGGGACCGAACGCGCCCAGGCTCCGGCGCGCGCGCGCGAGCCCGAGGGCCCATCGCCCCCGGTCGGCGGCGGGACGGTCGCGACGCGCGAGGAGCCGGGAGAACGCGGCCGCCGCGTCGGCATGCCGTCGCGCCTTGGCGAGAAGCGCGGCCTCGACGTCCGCCCGCTCCAGCGCCGCGGCGCTGTCCGGAGCGGGGACCCGGCGGGCGGCCATCAGCGCGAGCCCCGTGGAGGGCTCGCCCACGTAATCGAGCGCGCGGAGGAGCCCGATCCAGGCGCGCTCGCCCATGGAATCGGACCAGGCGCCGCGCGACCACGCGGCCGCGCGCATCGCGGCCGCGTAGCGGTCGGCCGTCGGGGTCCCGCGGGTGGCGGCGAAGAGCGCGAGGCGGGACGCCGCGCCTGCGGTGTCTCCGATCGCCGCGCGCGCGGAAGCGGCGAGGAGCGCCGCCTCGGAGCTCCCCTCTTCCTCCGGATGGAGCACCGCGATCGCCAGGCGGGGCTCCCCACCCGCGAGGAGGAGCGAGCCCAGGCGAAGGCGCGCCGTGCGGCGCGCCGCGGGCGAGAGGTCTGCGGTCCGCAAGACGGTCCAGTAGGCGGCGCGCGCCGCGGAGGGCCTCCCCGCCGAGTCGGCCAGGGCCCCGGCGACGAAAAGGGAGGGCAGATCGAGACGGGCGGGCACGGAGCCGCGGCGTGGCGGATGGTGGGGCGGCCAGGCAAGGATCGTCAGGCCCGAGTCGGGCACGCCGCGCGCGAGGGCGGCCCGGGCGCGGAGCGCGAGGAGGGCATCGTCGCCGCGGGCCGGACCCGAGAGGATCGCGAGCCCCAGCGCGTCCCGGCCGTCCTCCATGGCGTCGAGGGCCGCGTCCCGCCAGGCGGCGGCCGCCGCGGCATCGGCGGCGCGCTCATGCTTCCCCGGATTCACCGAGGCCAGGTACACCGACTCCAGCGAGGCTTCCCGCCGGAGCGCGCGAACCATGTCCTGGAGCGATCCCGTCCAGCGTGCGGCTCGCCGCTCGGAGCGGGCACGGAGCCAGGCGCGTCGGCGCGCGGCCCACTCCGGCTCGCGCGCGGGCGTCTTTCCCCGCGCGGCGTGGAGCGAGTCGCCGAGCGGCACGGCGCCCCGGGCCGCCGCGGCTTCCGCGGCCGGAGCGACAAAGGGCGCGCCCCGCGGCCCGATGCCGAGGAGCGCGCCCAGAAGAAGAGCGATCGATGCGATGGCGCTGCCGAGCGGGCGCGCCACCTCTACCGTACGAGGACGAGCCGGGTGGTCTGGACCTTCCCCGAGAAATCGAGGCGCGCGAAATAGATCCCGGAGCCGAGCGTCGCGCCCCCCTGGCTCTTCGGATTCCAGGTGCCGAGGAACTCGGAGGGAGCGAGCGGATTTGCGGTGGCCACGGTGCGGCCCACCTCGCGCCCGCGCACGTCGTAGATCCGGATCTCCGGATCCTGCCCCGGCCGCGGCAGGCCGTCCGGCGCGCTGAAGCGGAAGTGCACGGCTCCCGATGACGGACCATTCAGGCGGTAGGGATTCGGCCCCGCGCGGAACGTGATGCGCCGCGCGACCGGACCGCCGCCCGTGCGCGCCTGCACGGCGACGTCGTCCACGTACCAGCCTTCGTAGTAGCGCAGCTGCGCCAGCGACGTGCCCAGCCTCGGGTCGTTCGCCTCGTCCGTGGCGAAGCGGAAGCGGATGCGCGCCGAGCCGGCATAGGGCGTCAGGTCCGCCACCATGCGCCGCCACCGCTGAGGCGAGCCGGAGACGACGTCGGCGCCGCGGAGCGCCGCGCCCGAGTTGAACTCCATGACGTAGCCGTAGCCGCCGTCCACGGCGAGCGGGGTCCACTCGCCGCCGTTCACCGAGATCTCCACGCGCCCGCCGTCCCAGGCCCCCGTCCCGCCATTGGTCTCGGCGTCGATCCAGGACCAGAAGGTCAGCTCCGAGTTCGCCGGAAGGTCGAAGGCCGGCGAGATGAGCGCGGCATCCTCTTCGGAGGCGTAGGTCTGCGCTTCGTTCGTGCCGGTGCCGAGCGGGTTCGTGCTCCCCACCTTCATCGCCGACGTCCCGCCATGCGCGCGCGACGTCGAGACGTGCCATTCGTCAGTCGTGTTGTTCGAGGGGGTCACGGCGACGTGCGTCCACCCCTGCGCGCCCGACTCGAAGTCGTCCGCGAGTCCGGAGCCCATCCCGATCGTGAACAGCAGCGTCTCGGTCCCGGACGCCGAGCCGTCGTTCCAGGAGAGCGAGAGCGGCACGTCGTACGGAAGCGATCCCGGGTTGCCGACCGAGATCACGAAGGGCGTGTTCGTCGTCGCCGTGCCGCCCCCCGCGATCGCCGGCGCCGTGCTGCCTGCGGTCGTGACGCTGGCGTTGCCGTCGGGCGAGGCGAGCGTAAGCGAAACCGCGTTCGAGGTGAGCCCGACGTTCCGGAGGGTCACCGTGAGCTGCACCGTCTCGTTGGGATCGGGATAGTTGTCCCCGCCGCCGTCGTTCATCGAGACGGAGGCGATGCGCAACTCGGGCTTGGTCGAGAGCGCGAGGTCGAACGAGGCGCTGTCGGCGTTGTCGGCGGCGCCCGCGACGATGTTCCAGATCCGGATGCCGGTGTTCGTGCCGGCCAGGCTCTTCGTGTTGGGCTGCGTGTCGTTCGTGAGACTGCGCTTCCCGAGCGTGCCGGGGAACGGATCCGCGGCGTCCCCGAAGTTCCCGTTGATGCTGGGGTCCTCGAGCTGCAGCGGATGGAGGCTGTCGGCCTGAACGATGGAGACGCGATAGTTCCCGGGACCGTCGAGATTGTCGTTCTGGAGATCGTTCA
>DASQJL010000051.1 GCA_035631035.1 Candidatus Binatia bacterium
TTATATTTATGTTAATTAGTGGCGGCGTCGCTGGAAGGGCCTCGTACAACGCAGACGAGCGGCATCGCCGTACGCTGCTACGTCGGTACGCCCATCTTCTTCCGCACGGCCTCGACTTCCTTCGCCAGCGCGACGTCCTTCCCCGTGATGCCCCCGGAGTCATGCGTCGTCAGGCGCAGGGTGATGTTCGAGTAGCGGATGTCGACGTCGGGGTGGTGATTCGCCAGCTCGGCCAAATGGGCGACGGCGTTCACGAAGACGATCGCCTCGGGAAAGGTCGCGTGCTTGTAGGTCTTCTGGAGCATGCCGGCCTCGAGCTTCCAGCCGGGCAGCTCCGCGAGCGCGGCCGTGATCTCGGCGTCGCTCAGCTTGGGGGTGGGCACGGCCGGATCACCACCGGCCCAGGAGGCCGGGATCGGACATCATCTCGGGGGACCAGGGATCGGGCAGGATCTCGACCTCGGTCTCCTTCCCGGTCACGCGCGTGGTCACTTCCTTCACCTGCGCGACGATCTGGGGGGCGTAGGGGCAGAAGGGGGTCGTGAGCAGCATGCGCACGACGTGCGGCTCGACGCTCTGGTCGATCTCGCGCACCAGGCCCAGGTCGATAATGCTCAGGTGGATCTCGGGATCCACCACTTCCTCCAGCGCGGTGCGGATTTCTTCGTCGCTCGCCATGTCTAGTCCTCCGGGAGCCCGACCAGCAGGTCGTCCCCTTCCACGCGAACCGGGTAGGCGTCCACCGGCGTCACCGCCGGGAAGGAGAGCGCAGCACCGGTCCGAATGCTGAATCGCGCGCCATGGCGCGGGCAGATCACGACGTCGTCGTCGACCTCTCCCTCCGCCAGCGGCCCGCCGTCATGGGTGCAGATGTCCTCGATCGCGTAGTAGCCGTCGTTCAGGCGGTAGATGGCGATGTGCCGGTCCTCCACCTCGAACGTCTCGGGGCGGCCCTCCGGGATGTCCGCGACCTTGCCCACCTTCACGTACCGGGCCGCTTTCTCGATCACGACCGCGCCCTCCCGCACTCGCTCACTCCTCCTCCTCTTCCTTCCAGCTCTGCAGCCCGTAGATCCCCACCTTGAGCGTCTTCAGGGCGAGGAGCGCGCACTTGAGCCGGACCGGACCCAGCTCGATCCCCAAGAGCTCGAGCACGTCGTCGCGCCCGATCCGCTTCACCTCCTCCAGCGTCTTCCCCTTGATCTCCTCGGTCAGCATCGAGGCCGCAGCGCGGCTGATCGAGCAGCCGACGCCGGTGAACTTCACGTCCTCGATGGTACCGTCCTTGACGCGGAGATCCATGCGGATCTTGTCCCCGCAGAGCGGATTGGAATCCTCGGCGCTGATCTCCGGATGATCGAGGGTGCCGAAATTCCGGGGATTCTGGGAGTGGTCGAGGATGTCCTGCCGGTAGAGGTCGTCCAGGCTCATAGGTTAGGAGTTGAAGACCTGCTTCGCCTTCCGCACGCCGGCGACCAGCCGGTCGATCTCTTCGGGAAGGTTGTAGACGTAGAAGGAGGCGCGGGTGGAGGCGGCGATCCCGAACTTGGCGTGGAGCGGCATCGTACAGTGGTGCCCCGCCCGCACCGCGATGCCTTCGCGGTCGAGCACGGCGGCCACGTCGTGGGCGTGGATCCCCTCCACGGTGAACGAGACGATCCCGCCGCGCTCGGGCGCCGGCGGTCCGTAGATCGTCACGCCGGGGATCGCGCCCAGCCCTTCGAGCGCCTGGACCGTGAGGTCCGCGTCGTGGCGCCGCACGGCATCCATGCCCAGCCCCTCGAGATACTCGATCGCCGCGCCCAGCGCGATCGTGTCGCCGATGTTCATGGTGCCCGCCTCGAACTTGAACGGGATGTCGTTCCAGGTCGACCCGGACAGCTTGACCTCGCGGATCATCTCGCCGCCCCCGAAGAAGGGAGGCATCGCCTCGAGGTGCTCGCGCTTGGCGTAGAGGGCGCCGATGCCGGTGGGCGCGAGCATCTTGTGGCCGGAGAACGCGAGGAAGTCGCAGTCGAGCGCGCGCACGTCGGTGCCGAGGTGCGGCACGCTCTGCGCGCCGTCCACGAGCACGACCGCTCCCGCGGCATGCGCCCGGCGGATCAGCTCCTCGACGGGATTGATCGTGCCGATCGCGTTCGCCATATGGGCGACCGCGAGGAGCTTCACCGGGCCGTCCAGGATCGCGTCCAGGCTCGAGAGGTCCAGCCTTCCGCTCCCGTCCACCGGGATGTAGCGCAGCGTGGCGCCCTTCTCCTCGGCCAGGAGCTGCCAGGGCACCATGTTCGAGTGGTGCTCCATCTCGGTGGCGACGATGACGTCGCCGGGGCCCACGAACTTTCGGCCCCACGAGTTCGAGACGAGGTTGATCGACTCGGTGGTGCCCCGCGTGAAGACGATCTCCTTGGCCGAGCGCGCGTTGAGGAACCGCGCCACGATGGAGCGCGCGGCCTCGTACATCTCGGTGGACTCCTCGGCCATGCGGTAGACGCCGCGGTGCACGTTGGCGTTGTTGGTGCGGTAGAACGAGTCGATGGCGCGCAGCACCTGGACCGGCTTCTGCGTGGTCGCGGTGTTGTCGAGGTAGGCGAGCCGCTTTCCGTAGATCTCGCGCGAGAGGACCGGGAAGTCCTTCCGGATCGCGGCCACGTCCAGCCGCCGCTCGGGCGCTTCGACCGAGCCGCTCCGCATCGAGGAGGGGTTCACGGCTCCGGCCCCCCGCTCCGCGCGCGTCATCGTCACCGCCCCGCCTTCTCGTCCATCGCCTGGGTCACCAGGGCCCGCAGGGTCGGCGAGGGGATCCGTTCCAGCACCGGCTCGAAGAAGCCGGAGATGATGAGTCTCTCGGCGTCGGGCTTGGCCAGCCCGCGCGCCATCAGATAGAAGAGCTGCTCGTCGTCCACCTGCCCCACCGTGGCGCCGTGCGTGCAGCGCACGTCGTTCGCCTCGATCTCGAGGCTCGGGATGGAGTCGGCGCGAGCCTTGTCGGAGAGGATCAGGTTCCGGTTCGCCTGGTAGGCGTCGGAGCGCTGGGCGTTCTTGTGCACGCGGATCAGCCCCTGGTAGATGGTGCGGGCCCGGCCGCGCAGCGCCCCCTTGAAGAGCAGGTCGCTGGTGGTGTTGCCCACCACGTGATTCTGGAAGGTGTGGAAATCGAAATGCTGCGACTCGTTGCCGAAGTAGCAGCCGGAGAACTTCCCCTCGGCGCCCTGGCCCTCCAGGTGCAGCTCCATGTCCGACTTGACCAGCTTTCCGCCCAGCGCGGCGAAGGTCCAGTGGAAGCGGGCGTCGCGGCCGATGCGCGCGCGCTCGACGCCGAAGTGGTAGACGTTGCCCGCCCAGTGGTTCAGCGTGGCGAGATGGAGGTCGGCGGCTTCGCCGACCGTGATCTCCGTGACCGGCACCACGACCGCCACCCCCGGCTCGCCCGAGGAGACGTACTCCTCGATCACGGTCGCCTTGGCGCCCTTCTCCAGCGCGACGACCAGGTGCGGGAAGATCGCGAGATCGGGCGTTCCCCGCGCGATCAGCACGCGGATCGGCTTCTCGACCACCGCGCCGGCGGGGACGTGGATCAGCACGCCCTCGGAGCGGAGCGCCGCGTTCAGGGCGGTGAAGCGGCTCTCGTCGTAACGCACCGAGGCGCCTACCAGCCGCTGGACCAGCTCCGGTTTCTCCCGCGCGGCCTGCGCGATCGAGAGCACCGTGACCCCCGCGCGCGAGAGCGCGGCGTCGCGGTCGAGGAGCACGACGTTGGCGTCGAGCGTGACGACGAGCGCCGAGCGCTCCTCGGCGGGTCCGATCTCCGCGCGCAGCTCGGCCGGCAGATCGGCCACGGAGCGCGCGGCCGGATGGGACTCCCGGTCGATCAGGAGCGCGTCCCACTTGAGGCCGGAGATGTCGGTGCGGCGCCAGAGCTCTTCGACCCGCGTCGGGAAGGGCGTCTTCTGGCTGAAGGCCCAGGCGCGGGCGCGGCGCTCGGCGAGAAACGCCGGCTCCTCCGCGCGCGCGGCGAGGGCGGAGACGCCCGCGTCGGTCAGACCGCCGAGCCGGCCGGGGAGGGCCGACGCGGGCTCGAGCGTGGTGCCTGGGATTTCGGAAGGGGCCACGTTTTCTCCTCTCATGTCTATGGCGTCCGGGGCGGGCCGGCGATCAGCCGACCGAGCCCTCCATCTGAAGCTGAATCAGGCGGTTCATCTCGACGGCGTACTCCATCGGGAGCTCCTTCGTGATCGGCTCGATGAATCCGCTCACGATCATGCCGGCCGCTTCCGCCTCGGGAATGCCGCGGCTCATGAGATAGAAGAGCTGCTCGTCCCCGATCTTCGAGACCGTCGCCTCGTGGCCGATCGAGACCTTGTCTTCCTCGATCTCCATGTAGGGATAGGTGTCCGAACGCGAGTCCTCGTCCAGGAGGAGCGCGTCGCAGCGCACCGTCGACTTGCAGTTGATCGCGCCCTTGGCCACCTTGACCAGGCCGCGATAGCCGGCCCGCCCGCCGTCCTTGCTGATCGACTTGGAGACGACGTTCGACGTGGTGTTGGAGGCCGCGTGCACGCACTTGCCGCCGGCGTCCTGGTGCTGCCCCTTGCCGGCGAAGGCGATCGACAGGATCTCGGCGTGCGCGCCCGGCTCCATCATGTAGACGCTCGGGTACTTCATGGTGAGCTTGGAGCCGAGGTTGGCGTCCACCCATTCCATGGTGGCGTCCTGGTAGGCCGCCGCGCGCTTGGTGACCAGGTTGAAGACGTTGTTCGACCAGTTCTGGATGGTGGTGTAGCGGCAGCGCGCGCCCTTCTTCACCACGATCTCGACCACCGCGGCGTGCAGCGAATCGCTCGCGTAGATCGGCGCGGTGCAGCCCTCGACGTAGTGCACGAAGGCGCCCTCGTCCACGATGATCAGCGTGCGCTCGAACTGCCCCATGTTCTGGGCGTTGATGCGGAAGTAGGCCTGCAGGGGCAGGTCGACCTTCACCCCCTTCGGCACGTAGATGAAGCTGCCGCCGCTCCAGACCGCGCTGTTCAGCGCGGCGAACTTGTTGTCCGAGGGCGGAATGATCGTCCCGAAGTACTGCCGGAAGAGATCGGGGTGCTGCTCCAGGGCCGATCCCGTGTCGAGGAAGATGACCCCCTTGTTCGCGAGGTCCTCCTTGATCTTGTGGTAGACGGTCTCCGAGTCGTACTGGGCGCCCACGCCGGAGAGGAACTTCTGCTCCGCCTCGGGAATGCCCAGCTTGTCGAACGTGCGCTTGATGTCCGCGGGCACGTCGTCCCAGTTCTTCCCCTGCTCGTCCGTCGGCTTCAGGTAGTAGAAGATGTTCTGGAAATCGATCTCCCCGACGTTGCCGCCCCAGTTGGGGAGCGGCTTCTTCTCGAACTGCTCGAGGGCCTTCAGGCGGAAGTCGCGCATCCAGGCCGGCTCCTTCTTCATCGCCGAGATCTCCGCGACCACGTCCTTGTCCAGCCCGCGGCGGGACTTGAAGATGGGGGCGATATCGTCGTGGAAGCCGTACTTCTCCTTGTAGCCTTCGCGAATGTCGAGCGACTGTTCGGTCATCGTGGCTCCTTTATCGTCCGGGGCGCTCAAGCGGCCTGGGGATCGCCCACGCCGATGTATCCCTGCGCCTCGAGCTCGTGCGCCAGCTCCGCCCCGCCCGACTTGACGATACGGCCGTCGACGAGCACGTGGACGAACTGCGGCTTGATGTAGTTGAGAATGCGCTGGTAGTGCGTGATCAGCAGCACGCCCAGGTCGGGACCGGCCAGCGCGTTGACCCCTTCGGCCACGATGCGCAGCGCGTCGATGTCGAGCCCGGAGTCGGTCTCGTCCAGCACCGCGATCTCCGGCCGGAGCACCGCCATCTGGAGGATCTCGGCGCGCTTCTTCTCGCCGCCCGAGAAGCCGTCGTTGATGTAGCGGCCCGCGAAGGAATCGTCCATCTTGAGAAGCGCCATCTTCTCCTTCACCAGCGCGCGGAATTCCTTGGGCGGAAGCGGCTTCTCCTCGCCCATCTCCTTGCGCCTCGCCTGCAGCGACATGCGCAGGAAGTTGGCCACGCTGACGCCCGGGATCGCGGTCGGGTACTGGAACGCGAGGAAGAGCCCGCGGCGCCCGCGCTCGTCGGCGCTCCACTCGGCGATGTCCTGCCCCTTGAAGCGGACCGATCCGCCGGTCACCTGGTATTTCGGATGGCCCATGAGGGCGTTGGCGAGCGTGCTCTTGCCCGAGCCGTTCGGCCCCATGATGGCGTGGATCTCGCCCTGATTCACCGTGAGGGTCAGCCCCTTGAGGATCGGCTTTCCCTCCACCGCGACGTGGAGATTGTCGATCTGAAGCGTCGGCGTGCCGCTCTTCATGTGCTCCCTTTCTCGATGGTTCGTGCGCGCCGCGCGCGCGGTGGCCGGGCCCGGTCTGGGCCCGCTACAGGCTGAAGCTGTCGCCGCACCCGCACGACTTCTTCACGCGCGGGTTCTTGAACTGAATGCCCGTTCCCAGCATGCCCCGCTGATAGTCCACGACGGTGCCGTCGAGGATCTCGAGCGAGCGGGGATCCACGAGCACCGTGAGCCCCTCGTACTCGAGGACCAGGTCGCTCGGGCGGCGGGCGGTGGTGAACCCCATGAAATAGGAATAGCCGGAGCACCCGCCCGCCTTGACGCCCAGGCGGAGATCCTGCCCCTCCTTGCCTTCCTTGGTCCGCACCCGGAGCACCCACTCGACGGCCGCGGGGGTCAGGGTGATGGTTCCCTTCGGAGCGCCGGTGGAATCGGCGCGGTTTTCGGCGGTCGTCTCGCTCATGCGCTCTCCGTCGTCAGCACCCGCAGGGAGATCCCGGGACGCGCCCCGACCTGAAACCCGGCCACCAGGGCCGGCGGCTCCTGCATGCCGTGGTCCTCGGGGCACTGCGGGCAATCCTCCTGCGTCGTCCGCGGCGGGCGGCACGTCTCGCAGGTGTTCAGGTACTGGAGCGACCCCTCCAGCTCCTTTTCGAGCGCCGCGAAGCGCTCGAGCGCGGCCCGCGTTTCCGCGAGCCGCTTCTCGAAGGTCGCGCGCACCACTTTCATCGCGTCGGGACCGTAATGGGTGGCTTGCCAAGCTTTCAGAAGATCTTGAATCTGATGAAGCGTGAATCCGCTTTCCTGAAGCAGCTCGATCCACCGGATGCGCGTGAGCGCGCTCTCGTCGTAGAGCCGAAAGCCGCCGTGCGAACGGGCGGTAGGAGCCAGAAGGCCCAGCTCTTCGTACAGCCGCAGCGCCCGGACCGACTTCCCCGTGCGCCGCGCCATGTCTCCAACTTTGAGCAGCTTGGACGAGTCGTGGTTTTCCATGGGTCTCCGGAATCGGCTTTCGAGGGCATCATACCCTTACGTACACGTTAGATTCCAGCGGAAAAGCGAGGGATCCAGGCTTTTGTGGTATATAGAGGTAGGCTGGCGGGACAGCGGGACTGGCCGCTCGTATTGGGGACGGGCCGGTACCCACAACCAAGAAGGAGTTTCCGTGAACCACCATCGAGCGACCAAACTGACCCTGGCTCTCTTGGGCCTTGCGGTGGTCCTGAGCGTGTACGCGCTCGGGTGCAAGAAGGACAAAACGACCAATCCGACGGGCGGAGGCGGTCCTGCCGACGTGACGATCCAGATCGTCGGCTTCAATGGGGCCAACTCGTACGCTCCCGACACCGCCACGGTGGCGAAGGGACAGACCGTCTCATGGCACAACGCCGACGCCACGGCTCACACGGCCACGGCGAACAATGGCACCGCGTTTGGAACCGGAACGCTCGCTCCCGGCGCGACCAGCGCGGCCGCCGCCATGAATACGGCCGGGACCTTCCCGTACCATTGCCTGATCCACGGGACCACCATGTCCGGTGTCCTCATCGTCACCCCGTGAGAGACCTGCTCGTCTACCTCCACGCCGCGAGCGCGGTGGCGCTGATCGCCGAGCTCCTGTACGCAGGCTTCTGGCTCCGATCCGCGCTCGCGCGCGGCGGAGGCTCGGCCATCACCCGCTACACGCTCGCGACGATGGAGTGGACGAGCAAGTCGATCGCGCTTCCCGCGATCCTCGTCAACCTGATCACCGGGCTGGGCCTGCTCCACTTCGCGCACATCCGCTTCTCGGAGGCGAAGTGGGTCGTGGTGTCGCTTTTGCTCTACGTGATCCTGACGGGGGTGTGGCACGGCATGCTGATCCCCACGCGGAAGAAGATGCAGCGGCTGGTCGAGGCCGAGCCCGCGGCCGGCTACGCCAAGGAAGAGCGGGAGACCTCAAGCGAATTCCTGGGGATGGCGAAGCGGTGGCTCAGCGTGAACGCCGGCGCGCTCGTGCTGGTGTTCGGGATCCTCGCGCTGATGGTTTTGAAGCCGAGGTTCTAGCCGCTTTCTTCTTCACCGGCTTCGCACGCGTTGGCCGGCGCACCGGCGACTTCGCCGCGCGGGGCCGCGCCTTGTTTGAGCGGGGCCGCGTCTTCGCCGCGCGGGGCGCCCGCGCCTCCTCCACGGTCACCCACGTGACGAACGGCTCCAGGCGCCGCAGTCCCCCGTGCGTTCCGAGCGGCGAGGGGCGCTGCAGCGAGCCTAACCCCGCGATGCGCGGGATCCCGAGCGCCGCAAACCGCGACACGAGGCCCGCCCGGCGCGGATTCGTTTCTTCCAGAGCCAGCGCCTCGATGAAACGCGCCGAGCCCTGGACCGCCCGCTCGAACTCCTCGGGGCCCGTGATCGAATGGACGCGCACGGTCCGATGGGCCGGACCCGGCTCGAAGCGCGCGCCTCCCTCGCACACCACGGTCCAGCGCGTCCCCGTTTCCGACGCGAGCACGTTCGTCTCCGGGGACGCGGAAGCGTCGAACCGCGCCTGCGCGCGATAGAGCTGCAGCGCGGCCGATTCGGTCGCGGTGGGCTCGCGGCGCGGCATAGCACCCGCCGACTCCTGCAGCGCATGGCCGATCGCCGCCGCGAAATCCAACGGGGTGGCGGCGCCGCCCCGCTCCGCGTACACCGCGTGCGGCGAGAGGCATCCCTGCTGGTCGTAGAGCGAGACGTCGAGCGCGAGCCGCCGCGCGGCGTTCGGGAGGTTCGCGCGCGAGAGCGCGCCGCGCCCGACGTAGGCCAGGCTCACCTTGGGTCCGTGGAAGACCGTCTTCGCGTCCGGCCGCGTCTGCCGCGCGAGGCTCGTGATCGCGGTCTCGCCTCCGAACGCCAGCACCGCCGGCGCCTGGGCCAGCGCCGCGCGCTCCAGCTCGGACGTGCCTCCTTTCCACCAGATCACGGCCATGCAGCGCCCCAGCGCCTCGTCCTCGTCGGCGATCGCGCGCGCGAGATGCGAGGCGAGCACCGGCTCCTGGGCCGAGGTCTTGGCGAGGAGCGCCGACTTCAAGACCAGCGCCGTCAGCATCGGCCAGACCGGGACGGCGGGAACGTTCCCCGCGTAGACCTGGAACATCCACTCCGGCCCCACCGCGCGGCGCAGGACCCCCTCGCGCGTGGGTACCGGGCGATCGAGGGCGGAGACCGAGCCCAGCTCCGAGGCGATCCAGCGGCGCAGACCGCCGTGCGCAAGCGGCTCGAAGGCGTCGTCCAGCGCGCGCTGGACCATCGGCTCGGCGTAGCGCCCGGACTCCAGGAGCGCCTGGACCAGGGCGCGCCGCTTCCGGTCCTTGGGATCCAGGTGGCGGGCGATCACGCGCTCGAGGGGCCGGAGGATTTCCGCGATCGGCCGGTGCGCGAGGTGCTCCTCGCGCGCGGCTCGGAGGCGCTCGATCCATCGGGTGAGGTCGGCCGCCAGGAAAACCGGCAGCCGGATCGTCACCGCGTCGTGCGCGGGGCCGAAGCGGTGGACCGAGGTCTCGACGTCGGACGCGAGCGCGCGCGGGAGGTAAAACCCGTCGATCACGCGCCGGTCCGCTTCAGGAACTCTTCGTAGGCCAAGGAGCAGCCGCGCGGCTCGGCGTCCAGGAGGCGCCCCTCGAGAATCAGGTGCTCTCCCAGGCGGCGTCCGACATCCTCCGTCTGGAGCGCGAGCGGGACCTCGAGGTTCGCGAGGTCGTAGTGGACGAGGATCCCGGTCTCGCCCTGGTGGCGCTCCTCCATCGTCTCGGGATCGAGCACGCGCGTGCGCACCCAGGGCGGAAGGTGCTTGCCGGGAATCGCCTCCCGCCGCTCGTGCGCCGCCCGCAGCGAGTCCTCGTAGAACTGGCTTCCCATTTCGGCCATCCCGTACTCGTTCACGACGTGCGACGGGCGAAGCGCCAGATGGCGCTCGAACGCCTCCTCCACCTCGGCCCGCGTGAATTCGGCGATCATCCCCTTGGCCCCGCCCGTGTCCATGGCGCGGCTTTCGGCCGGAAGCTGGAAGGCGGCGTTCAGGATCCGAAGCCGCTCGAAGTAGGCCATGAAGAGGAGCGTCGTCCCGAGCAGGAGAAGCGGCTCGCCCTTCTCCATCGCGAGCCGGATCGCGTCGTCCGCGGCTTTCCAGCGCGGGTCGCCGTGCTGCACCACGTAGAGCGGCTCCAGGCCGAACTCGCGCGCCACGCGGTCCACCATGAACCAGAGCGAGGAGCGCGGCGCGTCGGCCGCGCTCGGACCGAAGACGATCGCCCGGAGGCGCAGTCCGTCCGGCAGGAGGTGGCGCTCGAAATTCCGGAGCAGCGAGGTCTCGTAGAGGGTCGTGTCCGCAAGGCGCACGCGCCCCGGCTGCGAGATCGTCGTGCCGCTGGTCTCGAACGTGACGCCGGAGGTCTCCTCGGGGAGTGCGGCGCTCAGCTCGTGGCTCTTGAACGCGGAGCAGGGAACGGGCGGGATGTCCTGCCAGCGCTCGACCCGCGCGGGATCCACGCCCAGGTGACGCACGAACGCCCCGTAGGGCGGGATCGACTCGACCTGTGCCTTGAAGGAGCGAATCATCAGCGCTTCCGTGCGCCGCGCCTGCGCGTCGCCCGTCGGCGTCCAGTCCGCGCGCGCGATGTGGTCGCGGACGGACTCTCTCAGTTCCCGCATCGGTAGCCCCGCTGCGCCTCGTCCCCGCCGAACGTCTTCCCCTGCCCCCAGATGACGATCGCATCGTCCGCGGCTTCCAGGTCGAAGTACACGACGTAGTCGAGATAGGCCACCGTCGGGAACATGTCGATCTTCGCCATGACCGTGGAGGCCGTGCTGTCCGCCAGGAAGATCCCGAAGAGCTGGCGATTCAAGGTCGTCGCGATATCGGTGGATTGGGCCGTCGTCGTCTTCGAAGGCGCCAACCCCATCGCGAGCACGGCGGTCCTGCCCCGCTGCGCGATGCATGGGTCCTGCATCACCTCGAGAACCTGGACGCTGTCGACCTCGCGATTCGATGCCTGGAAGGCGGCGAGCATCTGAGGAAGCAGGCGGGAGCGCATCGCTCCCGTGACGGGTACCAGGCGCCGAACGATCTGGTGGACGTTCGGTCCGATCGCCAGGCCCGCGACGCTCACGAGCGACCAGGAGCCCGCCTTGGGGTCGAGTACGAGCGCGCGGTCGCTCGCCAGGAGCACGACCGAGCCCTGCACGAGACCCGCCTGAGCCGTGCGCCAGGCCGGGAAGAAGTCCCGCAGCTTGAAACCGCGGTGTGCCAGGGGCGATTCGCTGGGGGTTCCGAACCAGCTGCCGGTGGTGAGATTCCAGACCACGATCTGCTCGGCGATCCCCCCACCTTCGGATTCGCTGGCGCATCCGAAGACGACGTGGTCGTCCACCACCCAGACCGCATCGACGTTCCAGTGTGCGAGCGGCGCAAGAAGGAGCGCGCGAGGGGCGGCGCCCGGGCTCGGCAGGATCATCCGGGGCACGCCGCCGAATTCCTCGGCCATGTGCCCCCAGGTGAAGCGAAGCGTGTCGCCGCCGACACGAAACGAGCTGTAGACAGCATCCCGCGGATCGAACGACGCGTCGCGATGCCGCGCCGCCACGGTGTCGGCGCGCGGGACGAAGCGCACGGGCGCCAGATCCATCGCCCGCGTATCGCGGCGCTCCAGATACGTCACGATCCGGCGGCCTTCGAAGCCGTTCCCGACCTTGGGCCAGGTCCGGGACGTGCGCGCATAGGCGGAGGGAAGCACCTGGGCGAGGGAGCCCTTGGCGGCGGAGTCCTGGGCGCGACTCGGAGAGGCGGCATGGGTGCGTCTGGGGGCGGCGGCATGGGACGAGACCGTCCCTCCGAGCACGACGCCGATCGCAAAGAGAATGACGAACCGCCTCACCTCACGCCCCCCACGCGATCGCGGCGGCTTCTTCCGCGTCGCGCGCCACGCGGAGCAGTCCGCGGAGGTCGGGGCCGAACTCGAATTTCCTGTCGAGGAGGTCCAGGAGCTCGTCCCAGCCCTCGCCGACGAGCACCAGCGCGTCGGGGTCTTCGTCCCGGTCGTGCGTGAGGAGGGTCCAGACCCAGAAGAGCTCGTTCATCGTTCCGACGCCGCCCGGCAGGACGACCGCCGCCCGGGTGCCCGCGAGCAGATTCCGGATCCGCTCGTAGAGATCGGACGCTTCGACGACCTCGCTCAGCTCCGAGGAGGGCACGCGCGTCTCCTGGTACCAGGCCAGCGTGCAGCCGACGACCTTGCCGCCCGCCGACCGGGCGCCCTCGGTCACCGCTTCCATGACACCGCCGTAGCCGCCGCAGCGAACGACGGCCCCGCGGCGCGCCAGGGCAGCGCCCAGCTCGCGCGCCAGCCGGTGGTGGGGCGAATCCCGCGGCGCCTTGCTGCTGCCGAAGACCGCGACCGAAGTCTTTGTCATGGTGCCGAATATACCACCCATGCCTTCTGCCGGACCGCTCCGGCCGGGCGCCCGCCGGGGACGCACGAGCCGCTGCGTCATGGTAGCATCGGCTCATGACCCGTCATCGCCCAGCGCCGGGGTCCGGCTCCCGATCCCGCGCGAGCCGGATCGTCCGCATCGCGCTCGCCCAGGTGAATCCCACGGTCGGAGACCTCCCCGGCAACACGCGCAAGGTCATCGAGTTCATCGGCCGCGCGCGGGAGATGGGGGCCGAGCTGGTCGCCTTTCCCGAGCTGGTGCTGACCGGCTATCCGCCCGAAGACCTCCTCCTTCGCCCCGAATTCATCGATCAGAACATGGCGGCGCTGGACGAGGTGACCCGCGCGACGCGCGGGATCACCGCGGTCGTCGGCTTCGCGCAGCGCGCCGAGGACGTCTATAACGCCGCGGCGATCGCGCACGACGGCGAGATCGCGGGCGTCTACCACAAGAGCCATCTGCCCAATTACGCGGTCTTCGACGAGGTGCGCTACTTCCGCCCGGGGCGGAACCCGTTCGTCTGCAAGCGCGGCGCGCTCACGTTCGGCGTGAACATCTGCGAGGACATCTGGCTTCCTTCCAGCCTGAACCAGCTCGCCGTCTACGGCGACGCCGACCTCGTGATCAACCTCTCCTCCTCGCCCTACCACATGGGCAAGTCGATCGCGCGCGACCGCATGCTCGCCACGCGCGCGCAGGACGCGGTCTCGGTGCTGGCCTTCGTGAACACCGTCGGCGGACAGGACGAGCTGGTCTTCGACGGGAACAGCCGCGTGTTCGGTCCGCGCGGGACGACGCTCGCCGCGGCCAAGGCGTTCGAAGAGGACCTCGTCGTGCTCGACATCGACCTCGACGAGGTCTTCTCGGCACGGCTCAAGGATCCGAGGAGCCGCGAGATGGCCCATCGCGACGAGCCCGAGGAGCCGATCCCCATCGTGGAGCTGCGCCCCGTGCCCGAACCGGCGCGGCCGACGATCCAGGTGCGGGCGGTGCAGACCCCCGCGGGAGAAGCCGAGGTCTACGAGGCGCTGATCCTGGGCACGCGGGACTACGTGCGGAAGAACGCCTTCTCGCATGTGGTGCTCGGGCTCTCGGGAGGCAT
This sequence comes from Candidatus Binatia bacterium, assembly GCA_035631035.1. NCBI lineage: Bacteria > Candidatus Binatota > Binatia (SeqCode) > Binatia bacterium. Next base: position 13,888 of record DASQJL010000051.1, read on the forward strand.
CGATTCCGCGCTCACCGCTTCGGTGGCCGTGGATGCGCTGGGTGCTGAGAACGTGACGGGCGCCTATATGCCCTCCGGCTTCAGCGCGAAGGAAAGCGGGGCCGACGCGGCCGCCCTCGCGAAGAACCTGGGCTTCCCGATGCTCACACTGCCGATCGGCGAGGAGATGGAGGCCTACCGGAAATCGCTCGCGCCTGCGTTCGAGGGACGGCCGGAGGACGTGACCGAGGAGAACATCCAGTCGCGCATCCGGGGCAACTTCCTGATGGCCCTGTCGAACAAGTTCGGCTGGCTGGTGCTCACCACCGGCAACAAGAGCGAGTA
>DASQJL010000052.1 GCA_035631035.1 Candidatus Binatia bacterium
CTCGACAGCACCGTGGTCGCCTATCGGGAGCTCCTCCGCGACGCGCCGAAGGATTCCGTCACGGCCTCGATGCGCGAGAACGCCTACTACAACATGTCGGTGATCCTGGCGAATCAGGGGCGGTTCGCCGACGCCGCCAAGCTGCTCGACGAGGCGACGACCGAGTTCCCGAACAGCAAGGATCTCCTCTCCCTGTCGGGCCAGACCAAGTTCCAGGCGAACGACTTCAACGGCGCGGTGACCGATCTGAAGCGCGCTCTCGCCGTCGATCCCAAGGACGCGACCGTCCACCAGTTCCTCTTCTACTCGCTGAACAAGCTGAACAAGCAGTCCGAGTCGGTCGCCGAATACTCGATCTACAAGGCGCTTAGCGAGGGCAAGGCGCGGACCGGAGGCGACCTCAAGAAGTGGGTCGACTCTGCCGATATCCGTCTTGGCCCCAAGCATCAGCTCAAGAAGACGGTCACCTCCGACGGCTATCCCGAGGAAGTGCGGACGTTCCAGGATGGGGACAAGGCGCTGGAGAGCTGGTTCTACTGGAGCAAGGGGAAGGTGATCACCTTCATGGACGGACAGCTGCTTTCCCAGGCGACGTTCCCGCCTTCCAAGTCCTGAACGACACACCGAACGACACACGGCCGCGGCGCGCGATCGCCGCGGCTTGACGCAGCGGGTCGGGTCGCGCGGCGGTCCGATATCGCTTGACAGTGGCGCCGCGGGTTGGGTAGAGTCCTCGCCGTAGAACCAACCCGGGGTTTTTGCCGGGGCAGGAGCGCATCGAAGCCCTTCGCCTGTCCCCCCCGAAACCGGGTCGCAGATCGCGATCCCGCGCCAAGCCACTGGAATCCATCGAACCCATCGTGTCATCACAGTTCATGTTCGAGGGCCCCCGTTGAGGCCTGCCACCCGGCAGACAAACGCCATGTCCCGCCCAACCACGACAGCATCATCCACCGTACGGCGTCGCGGCCCCGAGCCGCCCGCTGAAGCTGAAACGACGACCGAGGAGCCTCGCGCGCCAATGGAACAGCAGACCGAAGCACCGCCCGCCGCCGCAACCGGGAACGGCCCTCAGGCCGTCTCGCCGAAGGGGCTCGACATTCTCCAGCTCAAGGGCCGGACCATCGCCGAGCTCATGGAACTCGCGCATTCGCTCGGCATCCAAGGAACCAGCGGACTGCGGAAGCAGGAGCTGATCTTCAAGATCCTCGAGGGGCAGACCGAGAAGAACGGACTGATCTTCGCCGAGGGGGTTTTGGAGATCCTCTCCGAGGGATACGGATTCCTCCGGTCCCCGGACTACAACTATCTGCCGGGTCCCGACGACATCTACGTCTCGCCCTCGCAGATCAAGCGCTTCGACCTGCGCACCGGCGACACGGTGTCGGGCCAGGTGCGGCCGCCCAAGGACGGCGAGCGCTACTTCGCGCTCCTGCGCGTCGAGGCCGTCAACTTCGAGCCGCCCGAGGTGGCGAAGGACAAGATCCTCTTCGACAATCTGACCCCGCTCTACCCTCAGGAAAAGCTGAGGCTGGAGGCCAAGGCGGACGACATGTCGACGCGGATCATGGATCTGCTGACGCCGATCGGGAAAGGGCAGCGCGGGCTGATCGTCTCGCCGCCGCGCGCCGGAAAGACGGTTCTCCTCCAGAAGATCGCGAACTCGATCACGGAGAACCATCCCGAGGTGATGCTCATCGTGCTCCTCATCGACGAGCGTCCCGAGGAAGTCACCGACATGGAGCGCTCGGTCAAGGGCGAGGTGGTCTCGTCCACGTTCGACGAGCCCGCCGAGCGTCACGTTCAGGTCGCGGACATGGTGATCGAGAAGGCGAAGCGCCTGGTCGAGCACAATCGCGACGTCGTGATCCTTCTCGACTCGATCACGCGGCTCGCCCGGGCGCACAACACGGTCGTGCCCCACTCGGGCAAGATCCTCTCGGGCGGCGTGGACGCGAACGCGCTGCAGAAGCCGAAGCGATTCTTCGGAGCGGCTCGCAACATCGAAAACGGCGGGAGCCTGACGATCATGGCCACGGCCCTGATCGAGACCGGAAGCCGCATGGACGACGTCATCTTCGAGGAGTTCAAGGGCACCGGGAACATGGAAGTGATCCTCGACCGCAAGCTCGCCGACAAGCGCGTCTTCCCGGCGATCGACATCAACCGGTCGGGCACGCGCAAGGAAGAGCTGCTCATGACGCAGGAAGAGCTGAACAAGGTCTGGATCCTGCGCAAGTTCCTGAACGAGCTGAACCCGATGGAAGCGATGGAGTTCTTGATCGGCAAGATGAGCCAGACCAAGACGAACAAGAAGTTCCTCGCGATGATGAACACCTAGAACCGGCCGTTCCGGCTGATCCCCGCTCAGGGGGGGAGTGAGGCGAAGAGACCATGAAGAAGAACGTTCATCCCGGCTACTACAACACCAAGATCGTCTGCGTCTGCGGCAACGTGATCGAAACGCGCGCGACCGTCAAAGAGGTCGTGCACGTCGAAATCTGCAGCAACTGCCACCCGTTCTTCACGGGGAAGCAGAAGCTGGTCGACACGGCCGGACGGATCGAGCGCTTCCGCCGGAAGTACGGCATCAAGAGCGAAGCGCCGCCGGCGGAATCGACGCCGGCCGCCAAGTAGCCCGGCGCGGCCCCGGCCAGCGTCTCTATGCCCGATCGCTACGCTCCCATCGGCGGTCAGGCCGTCATCGAAGGCGTGATGATGCGGTCGCCCCAGCGGGTGGCGACCGCCGTGCGCCTCGCGGACGGCTCCGTCGAGGTGAAATCGCGCGAGTACCGCTCGCTCTCGCGCCGCCTTCCCCTGCTCAGCCTCCCCATCGTGCGCGGCGCGGTGGTCCTCGTCGAGTCGCTCCGGATCGGCGTCGAGGCCCTCGCCTTCTCGGCGGAGGCCGCCGTCAAGGAGGATGAGGCGAAGCCCAAGGAGGCGCGCCGCTTCGGCACGCTCGGACTGGGGATGGGGTTCACGGTCCTCATCTCCTTCGCGGTGGGCTTCGGGTTCTTCTTCTGGCTCCCGCTCTTCCTGACCGAGCGCACCGGGGTCCGCGATCCGTTCGTCTTCAACCTCATCGACGGGTTCATCCGGCTCGTCTTCTTCCTGATCTACATCGTGGGGATCGGCTTCTGGGGGGAGATGCAGCGCGTCTTCCAGTACCACGGCGCCGAGCACAAGACGATCCACAATCTCGAGTCGGGGCTGGAGCTCACGCCCGAGAACGCCTCAAAGCAGAGCCGCTTCCACCCTCGGTGCGGCACGTCGTTCCTGTTCCTCGTCGTGCTGGTTTCCTTCATCGTGTTCGCCTTCCTCGGTCGTCCGGACACCATCGGCGCGCGGCTCCTGCGCTTCGGACTGATTCCGGTGATCGCCGGGATCTCCTTCGAGATCATCCGCTTCGCGGGCGCCCACGGCGAGAAGGCCTGGGTCCGGTGGATCAGCGAGCCGGGGCTCCAGCTCCAGCGCCTGACGACGCGCGAGCCGTCGCGCGACATGCTCGAAGTGGCGATCGCCGCGCTCCGCGCGGTCCTCTAGCTCCCTCCCGCCCCATGCGCGAAGCCCTGGAAAAGGCGAAAGCCCGCTTTGACGAGCTGACGAGGCTCCTCGAGGATCCGGCCGTGCACTCCAATCCCTCCGAGCTCAAGCGGGTGAGCAAGGAGCGGAGCGCGCTCGATCCGCTGATCCAGGCGATCCGGCGCTACGACAAGGTGCTGGAGCGGATTCACGACGACTCGGCGCTGCTGCGCTCCGAGAAGGATCCCGAGCTGACGGCGATGGCCCGGGCCGAGATCGACGAGCTGACCGTCGAGAAGGAGCAGATCGAGGCGGAGCTGCCGCGGCTGTTGCTCCCCCCCGATCCGCTCGACCAGAAGAACGTGATCGTCGAGATCCGGGCCGGCACGGGCGGCGACGAGGCGGCGCTCTTCGCGGGCGAGGTGCTCCGGATGTACACCAAGTACGCCGAGCGCCACGGCTGGAGGGTCGAGGTGCTGTCGATCAGCCAGTCGGGCGGGGGAGGCATCAAGGAAGTCTCGCTTCTCATCACGGGCGAGCGGGTCTACCGTCGCTTCAAGTACGAGAGCGGGGTCCACCGCGTGCAGCGCGTGCCCGAGACCGAAGCCAGCGGGCGGATCCACACCTCGGCGGTGACCGTGGCGGTGCTCCCGGAGGCGGAAGAGGTGGACGTGGAGCTGAAGCCGCAGGATCTCCAGATCGACGTCTTCCGGAGCTCGGGCCCCGGCGGCCAGAGCGTGAACACCGCCGATTCGGCGGTGCGCATCCGGCACCTTCCGACGGGGATCGTCGTGCAGTGCCAGGACGAGCGCTCGCAGCTCAAGAACAAGGCGAAAGCGCTCAAGGTGCTCCGCGCGCGGCTGCTCGACCTGGAGATCCAGGAGCAGGAGAAGAAGGTCGCCGCCTCGCGCAAGTCGCAGGTCTCCTCCGGGGACCGGAGCGCCAAGATCCGCACCTACAACTTCCCGCAGGGACGCGTGACCGACCACCGCATCGGGCTCACGCTCTACCGGCTGCAGGACGTGATGGAGGGGGACCTGAACGAGCTGACCGACGCCCTCTTCGCCGCCGAGCAGGCCGAGCGCCTCGCCTCCTCGGCCGAGGGGAACGGCCCGTCGCCCCGCGCCGGAGCGGGCGCGTGAGGGCGGGGATCCGTCTTTCGCGCGCCGGAAAGACGGCGCGCCGCGCGGGCACCACCCGCGCCGAGGCGCTCGCGTCGCTCACGCGGCGGTTCGAGCGGGCCGGGATCGATTCCCCCGAGCACGACGCCGAGGCCATCCTGCTCCGCGCGCTGCAGGTCTCCCGCGCCGACCTCTGGACCGAGCCGAACGCGCCGCTGACCGAGGAGGAAGCGGAGGACCTGACCGCGCTCGCCGAGCGGCGGAGCGCGCGCGAGCCGCTCCAGCTCCTCCTCGGGACCACGCCCTTCTGCTCCGCGACGCTCGATCTCGAGCCCGGCGTCTTCCTGCCGCGGCCCGAGACGGAGGGGCTGGTCGAGGCCGTCCTTCGCGCGCTCCATGCCGACCGGGGCCGCCTCCTCGAGCTGGGCTCCGGAACGGGCGCGATCGCGATCGCGATCCTGCACGCCCTTCCCGAGTGGACCGGCGAGGCCGTGGACCGCTCCCCCCAGGCGGTGCGCCTGGCGAAGAAGAATGCGGCCCGGAACGGGGTTGCCGGACGCTTGCGGGTTGTCGAAGGGAACTTTCGAGATGCCGGGACCCTTCGGGTCCCGGGACATGACTACGACCTGGTCGTATCGAACCCGCCGTACGTCCGCTCGGGGGAGATCCCGGGGCTGATGCCCGAGGTTCGGGACCACGACCCGATCGAGGCGCTGGACGGGGGACCCGACGGGCTCGACGCGCTGCGCGACCTGGCCCGCGGCATTCCGCTCTGGCTGCGCCCGGGAGGGCTGGTCGCGCTGGAGATCGCGGCCGATCAGGCCGATGATTCCCAGGAACTGATGCGGCCGCATCTCGAGGAGATGCGCGTCCTGCCGGATCTGGCGGGGAGGCCGCGGGTGCTCCTGGGAACGCGGAGGCGATAGCGATGGAAGCGAAAGCGGCGGCCGACACGAAAGCGACGAAGGGGACGGCGACGGGAATGGACGAGATCTGGGTTCGCGGCGGCAAGCGGCTGTCGGGCTCCGTGGCGGTGAGCGGCTCCAAGAACGCCACGCTTCCGGTGCTGGCCGCCGCACTTTTGGCGCCCGGCGTCTATCGCTTCACCAACGTCCCCGCGCTCAAGGACGTGGCGACCATGCTCGAGATGCTCGGACGCTTCGGCGTGAAGAGCCGCCGCACCGGTCCGAGCGCCGTCGAGGTGGACACCCGCAGCCAGGTGAACGCCGAGGCGCCCTACGAGCTGGTGAAGACGATGCGCGCGTCGATCTACGTGCTCGGCCCGCTCCTCGCCCGCTATGGCGAGGCGCGCGTTTCGCTGCCGGGCGGCTGCGCCTGGGGGCCGCGTCCGGTGGACCTGCACATCCGCGGCATGGAGGCGCTCGGCGCCGACGTGGCGATCGAGCACGGCTACATCGTGGCGCGCTCGGAGCGGCTCCGCGGGTCGAACATCTCCTTCGACATCTCCAGCGTGGGCGCGACCGGGAACATCCTGATGGCTGCCGCGACCGCTTCGGGCGACACGGTCGTCGAGAACGCGGCCTGCGAGCCGGAGATCACGGCGCTCGCCGACTTCCTGAACGCCATGGGTGCCAGGATCGAAGGGATCGGATCGCCGACCCTCACCGTGCGCGGCGTGCCCGAGCTGCACCCCGCCGACACCGCGATGATTCCCGACCGGATCGAGGCCGGCACGCTGCTCGCCGCCGCCGCGATCACCGGCGGCGACGTCGAGGTCACGAACATCGACCCCTCGCACCTGGGCTCCGTCCTCTCCAAGTTCGAGACCGCCGGCTGCTCCGTGGAGCGCGGCGACCGCTCGGCGCGCGTGCGCGCTCCCGAGCGCCCCGAAGCCCTCTCGGTCACGACCGCGCCCTACCCCGGCTTCCCGACCGACATGCAGGCGCAGTTCATGGCGCTCCTCTCCGTGGGGAACGGCGTGAGCACGCTGGTGGACACCATCTACCGCGACCGCTTCACGCACGTGGCCGAGCTGCAGCGCCTGGGCGCCGACATCCGCGTGGACGGAAACCGCGCGCTGGTGCACGGCGTGGAGTCGCTCTCGGGCGCTCCGGTCATGGCCACCGACCTCCGCGCCTCCGCGGCGCTGATCCTGGCCGGCCTCGTGGCGGGCGGCGAGACCAAGGTCTCGCGCGTCTACCACCTCGACCGCGGCTACGAGCGGCTCGAGGAGAAGCTGGGACGGCTCGGGGCGGACATCCGCCGCGTCCGGGCCTGACGCGCCCGGCACTCCCCGGCCCGGCCCCGTGCGCCACGTCATCCTCGGCACCGCGGGGCACATCGACCATGGCAAGACCGCGCTCGTCCGCCGCCTCACCGGCATCGACACCGACCGGCTGAAGGAGGAGAAGGAGCGCGGCATCTCGATCGATCTCGGCTTCGCGCACCTCGTCCTTCCCTCAGGCGCGCGGGTGGGGATCGTGGACGTCCCCGGCCACGAGCGCTTCGTGAAGAACATGCTCGCGGGTGCGACCGGGATCGACGTCGCGCTCCTCGTGGTGGCCGCCGACGAGGGGGTGAAGCCGCAGACGCAGGAGCACCTCGCCATCGTGGACCTCCTCGGCATCCGCCGCGGGGTCGTCGCCCTCACCAAGTCGGACCTCGCCCCGCCCGAGCGCCTCGCCCGCGCGCGCGATGAGGTGCTGGAGCTCCTTCGCGGCACCGGGCTCGAGGGGGCGCCGGTCCTTCCCGTCTCGGCCATCACCGGCGAGGGCGTCGCCCCGCTCCTGGAAGCGCTCGATCGCGCCGCCGCCGCGGCCGCCGGCGCGCGCGAGACGGACCGCCCCGCGCGCCTTCCGATCGACCGCGTCTTCTCGATCGAGGGGATCGGCACGGTGGTGACCGGCACGCTCTGGAGCGGGACGATCCGCGCGGGCGATTCGCTGCAGATCCTGCCTTCCGCCCGTTCCGTGCGGGTGCGGCGGGTCGAGGTGCACGACGCCGAGGTCCCGGCCGCGACGGCGGGGCAGCGCACCGCGGTCGCCCTCCACGGCGCCGGGCGCGAGGAGATCGAGCGCGGCGAATGGCTGGTCGCGCAGGATCGCTACCGCGCGGCCGCCGCGCTCGACGTGCGGCTCACGATGCTTCCGGGAGACCAGCGGGACCGGGCGCTCGCGACGCGCGCGCGCCTGCGGATCCATCTCGGCGCGAGCGAGGTGCTCGGGCGCGCCGTCCTGCTCGAAGCGGAGACGCTCGAGCCGGGCGCGAGCGCCTACGCGCAGCTCCGGCTGGAGCATCCGGTCGTCGCCGCGCCCGGGGACCGGCTCGTGCTGCGCTCCTATTCGCCGGCCGTGACCGTCGCCGGGGCCGTGGTGATCGACCCCGCGCCGCCGCGCCGGTCCAGGCTCGGCGGCGACGATCGGGAGCGGCTGAAAACGCTGGAGTCGGGAAGCCTCGCCGAGAAGGTGCTCTGGCTGGCTCGCGAGTCGGGGATGGCCGGCATGCGCGAGGAGGAGGCGGCGCTGCGCCTGGGGGCCGCGCCCGAGGAGATCGCCGCGGCCGCCGCGGGCGGCAAGGCGCTGGTCCGGCTGAAGGGGGGACGGGCGCTCTTTGCCGATGCGTGGGAGCAGGCGCGCGCCCTCATCCAGACCCGGGTTCGCCAGTACGCCGAGGAGCATCCGCTGCGGGCCGGGGTGCCGAAGGGGGAGCTGAAGAGCCTCCTTTCCCGCGGCCTCGACGGCGGGGTGTTCGACGAGGCCCTCGCCTCCCTCCTCGCCTCGGGGACGGTGGAGCTCCGGGGGGACCGGCTCCTCCCTCCCGGCGCGGGACCCTCCCTGAGCGAGGCCGACCGCCAGGTTCTCGAGCGGATCGAGCAGCGTCTGGCCGGACAGGGGTTTCAGCCGCCCGACCTGAGCGAGGTGCTCCGCGGGGTGCCCCGGGAGAGCCGGCCCGCCGAGCTGGTGCGGCACATGATCGAGTCAGGCCGCGCCGTAAAAGTAACCTCCGAATTGGTTTATACCCGGTCGCAGTGGGAGGAGATCGAGCGCCGGATCGCGGCCCACTTCGCCCGGAATCCGCGGCTGGGCATGGGGGACTTCAAGGGCTACCTGCAGATTTCACGGAAGTACGCCGTCCCTCTCCTCGAGCACCTGGACCGGCTGGGGATCACCCGGAGGGAGGGGGATGACCGGGTTCCGGGTCCGAAACTGAAAAAATAGTTTCCACGCGTTGTCTCCACCCGAGCCCTCTGCTATCCTCTTCCCCGTATAGGGGGTTCCTCACCCCCTTCGGTGTGCGGGGTCGCCAGTGGTGGAGCGGCCTCCCTTGATTGGCCTTAGCGGAAGGTGATGCGGATATGGGCCTCCTCCTGCCGCGGATTCTCAGACTCGCCGTCCTCGTGCTCGCGCTTCTCACGCTGATCTCGCTCCCGACGCTCCGTTTCGACCGGAACACGGGGAGCGCGCTCACACCCACGATCGCGTGGGCCGGCGGCTCGCCTGACGAGACGCTGAAGCCGCCCGATTCGCCTCCGCCTTCGACGCCGCCGAAGAGTGCTTACGTCACGACCTTCGGAACGGCCTCGTCGGACGCGGCGACGATCGGCACGCGCCGGGCGACCACCAGGCTCACCGCGCTCCAGCGTTGGCAGATCTTCGTCAGCGTATTCCGGACCTTCGCGACCCGGTTCTAGTCCGGCGCAGGTCGAACGCAGAGGCAGGACGTGGACCGAACCACGGCTGAGCTGATTCGCGAGCGGGAAGAGGCGGTTTCGAACGCGCGTCTCACGCACGATCCCGAGCGGCATCTCCAGTCGCTCGAGGATCTGGCGGAGATCTTCCTGCGCGCCGACAGCTACCTCCCGGCGCTGCAGAATCTCGAAGAGTGCATCCGCTCCGCCGAAGCCCTCGGGCTGGACACGGCGCGGATCGCCACCCTCGAGATGAAGGCCGCGCAGACCCTGATCGAGAAGGGCGACTCCACCGCCGCCCTCCGCTATCTCGCGCGGGCCCGCGCGCGCGTCACCGGCCCCGCGCAGCCCGAGCTGACGGCCCGCATCGCGCTGCAGAGCGCCCGGGCCCTGATCGAGCGCTCCGAATACGACGAGGCGTTCCGGGCCTGCGAGCAGGCGCACACCTACTTCAAGGAGCGTGGCCTCCTGGCTCCGCTCGCCCACTCCTACAACTGTTTCGGCCGGATCCACTTCCGGCTCGGCAATCTGGACCAGGCCAAGGAGTACTACGAGGCCGCGCTCCACCTCTTCCGCTGGGACCTGAACGACGAAGAGGGCGTGGTGCGCGCCCACAACAACCTGGGCATCCTGTACCGCCACCTCTCGGACTGGCGCCAGGCGAGCTGGCACCTGCTCCGCTCCATGGAGCTGGCCACGCGCCTCGGCAACTTCGCCTACATCGCCGTCTCCTGCGCGAACCTCGGCATCGTCTACCTGAAGGCCGGATCGTGGGACGAGGCGCGGGCGCACTTCGACCGCGCGCTCACCTCCTACGTGCAGATCGGGCGCGAGTCGGGCGTGGCGCGCACGCGCATCGGCCTCGCCACCATCGACATCTTCCGGCACGATTTCGCCGCCGCCGCCGCGCACATCGAGGCGGCGACGCAGATCACGTCGCGGCTCGGCGCTTCGCGCGAGCAGATCCTCTGCCTCTTCAGCCGCGGCGAGATGAAGCAGGAGATGGGCGAGACCGAAGAGGCCCTCGCGCTCTACGACCAGGCCCTCGCGATGGCGCGGGAGATCGCGCCGGAAGGGGACATGGTCCACGAGCTGCAGCGCCATCGCGCCGAGGCGCTCGCGCTGCGCGGCGACCTGCCGGAGGCCCTCGAGGCCGCCGAGGACGCGCGGGACCGCGCGTCGAAGCTGAAAGACCTGCTGGAAGAGGGCGCCGCCCGGCGCGTGATCGCCGCCGTCCAGACCCTGGCCGGACGCGCTCCCGAAGCCGCCGCCGAAGCGAAGGAGTCGATCCGGATCCTCGAAGGGATCCACGAGCGCTTCGAGCTGGCGCGCGCCTACCTGGACCAGTCCCGCCGCATGCCGACCCGGGGCGACGCCGACCGGATGCGCGAGGCCCAGAACTTCGCGTTCAAGGCGATGTACCTGTTCGAGCAGCTCGGCATCGACGATTCCCTTCGCGCCGCGGAGGGCCTGCTGCGCGACCTCAACGCTCCGTCGTGGCTCACGACGCCGCGCGCCGCGCGCCGCGAAGCCGGGACCGGCTCGTCGCAGGCGCAGGAGATCGCGCGCTCGCACGGCATCGTGACCCAGAACGCGCGCATCCTCGAGCTCTCGCGGAAGGCGTCGGAGCTTCTCTCCACGCCGGCCCGCGTGCTCATCCAGGGCGAGACGGGCGCGGGCAAGAACCTCTTCGCGTACATGTTCCGCTCCTACGAAGTCGAGCGCGGACGGCCTTTCGTCGAGGTGAACTGCACCAGCCTTCCCGGCGACCTGGTTGAGAGCGAGCTCTTCGGCTACGTGCGGGGCGCGTTCACCGGCGCCGCAATCACCAAGCGGGGCATCTTCGAGGAAGCCGATGGCGGGACGATCTTCCTGAACGAGATCGGGGAGCTCACCGAGCGCACGCAGGTGAAGCTCTTACAGGTATTGGACGACGGCACCTACCGGCGCCTGGGCGAGGTGCGGTCGCGGCGGCTCAACGTCCGGATCATCTCCGCCACCAACAAGGACCTCGACGCCGCCGTCAAGGCGGGCTGGTTCCGGGCCGACCTCTACTACCGGCTGGGGCAGGTGGTCCTGTCGCTGCCGCCGCTCCGCGAGCGGCGCGAGGACATCGCGCTCCTGATCCGCTCCTTCCTGGACGAGCTGGCCGTGCGCGAGGGGCGCCAGGTGGTGCTCTCCGAGGACGCGCTCGAATACCTGATCTCGCTGCCGTGGCTGGGCAACATCCGCGAGCTGAAGCACAAGGTGGAGTCGATCTTCCTCTGCGCGGGCCGCCAGGAGCTGGTGGACCGCGGGATGCTGGTGAAGCTCCTGCATCCGGGCGGCTCCCCCGCGGCCGAGACCCACGCGACCCGCGGCCTCCGGAGCAAGGTGGACCTCCTGAAGCGCGAGGAGATCCTGGCCGCCCTCTCCCGGAACGGCGGCAACCGCAGCCGCGCGGCCCTGGAGCTGGGGATCACCCGGCGGCATTTGATTCGGCTGTTGAAGCAAATCTACTAGCCCCTCCCGACCGCCTCTACCTCAGTCCTTCGATACCGCCGCCAACGCGCTCCCCACGCTGGGAGTTCCGCGCGCTGCGGCGCGCGGGACATGTGACATTCAGGTCCCAAACCCCCCTCCACCGTGACATACCCACACG
>DASQJL010000053.1 GCA_035631035.1 Candidatus Binatia bacterium
GTGGAAGGCGGCGAACGCGGGGGCGATCAACCTGGCGCCGCCCTTCCAGAAGCACAGCGTGGATCTGCAGGCCGATCCGGACGCCATCACCCAGGCGGGGGTGCGCTCCATCACCGTGAAGATCTTCTACAACCTGGGCGATGCCGAGCAGGTCCGGACCACGACGCTGAATCCCTCCAAGGGACAGCTCTCGGACCGCCTCGACTTCATCCTGCCGTCGAACGTCGTGGATTACGATTACGAGATCACGTGGCAGCTCAAGGGGAACCGGACGGTTTCGTCCGGCCGGAAGCGCGCCAACCAGTCCGTCCTGTTCGTGGACGAAGTGGCCGCGGGTTGAGGGGGGACGCCATGAACGCATCCATCGGAACGATCCTGACGCTTCGATTCGCGCGAATCCTGGCGGCCGCGCTGGCCTCGTTGGCCGGAATCGCCCTGGCCGGCTCCGCGCTTGCCTTCGACACGGGGCCGCACTTCGACATCACCGAGGACGTCCTCAAGTCGGAGGGATTCTCGCCCGCCGCCATCGCGACGGCTCAGAGCGCCAACTTCCTCGTCGACTTCTACGAATTCATCGGCAATCCCAAGCTCGCGTCGATCCTGGATCCCGCCTGCCGGAAGGCGGTCGAGCGGGTTCTCGTCAACGGCGATGCCCAGCACTTCGACGATCTCGACTCGACGCGCGACGTGGCGCAGAAGTGGGACGCGATGCTGGCGAACACGCAGAGCACGGCCGCGGCGAAAGCGAAGGCGGGCGACCTGCTTGGGCTGATGGCCCTGCTGGGGATGTCGCTCCACAACGTGCAGGACTTCTATGCGCACAGCAACTGGGTGGAAGGAGGGACGACCGGCCCGCCACTCGGCAAGGGGGCCTGGGCCAAGTATGGCGACCATCCCACCTGGCTCTCGGTGGACCGCGCGGACCGCGAGGCCGTGGACGTGTATACCCGGCGCGAACGGGGGGTTCCCAAGCGGACGCACGGCGACTGGGACAGCAATGCCGATGCCCTGAACAAGGACTGGCAGGGGCGGCCGCATCACTCGGACGCCTACATCTGCGCCTACTTCGCGAGCCGCCAGTGGGTCCGGCTCTTCCGGGATTTCGTGGGTGATCCGGCCGTCTGGAGCAGGATGCAGGCGTTCAGCAAGTCCACCTTCGACCCCAGCCGCGACTGGGACTACGCGCGCAAGATCTCGTTCTACGGCGGCCACTGGAACGGCAACGGAGGACCGACCACCCTGGGAAGCGCCTTCAGCGCGCGCACCGCGGCGACCTCGCCCGACCTGCTCGCGAACGCGGTGCTCAACTACATGTACGGGCGCTGCCTCACGACCAAGCCGGGCGCGCTGCGAACCGAGGCCGAGAAGCTGCTCTTGTCCTGGGGCGCCATGCCCTACAAGGGCCCGGTCAATCCGACGTTGCCGAGCCCCGCGCCCGAGACCATGCAGTTCGTGCGGCTCCAGGTCCATCGCATCGACAACATCAACGGCGATGACGGCTTCGGGGGCGGAGAAATGGACTGGTACAGCCGCGCCGCCATCGATGGGCAGCGCTACTGGTCGGGGCTGATCGACGAGCACGACAATTTCGACTTCGACAAATCGCCCTATGCTCCGTGGACGATGACCAAGGCCGTCACCTCCTCCGCGTCCGAGGTGCCGATCCTCTTCCAGCTGATGGAGCTCGATTACAGCGACGACGACCAGGTGGACGTCAATCCCCGCTCGGGCGCGCAGAGCCTCGTCCTGCGCTACTCGCTCGCGGGGGGAACGCTCCGCGGGGACGTCACCGGCCCCTCCACCTTCACGGTCGAGGGCAAGGGAGACTGCGACTGCGCCCGGCTCAAGATGAGCGTGGACCGTCTCTCGGGAAGCTGCCTCAAGTGACGGCGGCCGCCTCCTAGCGCCGCCGCCGCGACCCGGTGTTCCGCACCGTCGTCCCCTTCTTCTTTCCCGGCGGCGGGTGGCTCTCGATCCGCCGGCTAGCGGCCGTGGTATCCGCCTTCGCTGAGATCCCCGCCTCGCGTTTCACTTCCGACGTCGAGGGGTGGACCGGCGCCGTCGCCGCGATCGGGACCTTGTGCTGGTCGATCTTCGGCTGGCCGTAGCGCTTCAGGTCGATCTTCACGAGGTCGGCCAGCTTGACGTTGCCCTTCTTGTCCACCGCGTACGTCTGGAGCTCGCCGCCGCCGAACCACAGCCGGATCAGCGTGAAGTTGTTGACCATCGCCGTGTAGACGTTCTCTGGCTTGATCGTGCCCCCGGCCACGTGGTACTCGGCAAAGAGCTGGGCCGCCTTCGCCGGAGGAGGCAGCGGATGAAGCGGCGCGCCGCCTCCGCCCTGGACGATGCAGATCAGCACGCCGCCGTCGGGGAAGGTCATGAGGGCGCGTTCGTAATCGTGCTCGTGTCCCCCGGCCAGGACGGAGATGCCCGCATCGCGCATCGCGCGAACGATCTGCTCGCGGCGCTCCTGCATGACCGGGTCCATGTTCCAATCGTGGCGGTGATAGCCGGCCGACATGGGCGGACTGTGGAAGAAAACGAACGACGGGCCGTGGTGCTCCTTGAGTCGCGCCGTCAGCCAGTCGACCTGCTCCTTCGAGTACTTCACCTGCACTTCCTTGGACCAGTGAACCCCCGGCATCGTGATCGGGTTGGTGTCCAGCGCCACGAACCGAACCCAGCCGTCGGCGGAGTCGAAGCAGTAGTAGAACCGATCGCCCGCGATCGGAAGTCCGGTCGCGACGCGCCAGTTCGCGACGCCCGTCTCGGTGTGGGTCTTCTCGTGGTTGCCCGGCATTGCGAAATAGGGAACCCGGGTCATGAGCGGTTCGCTGAGGCGAAGGAAACGGCGCCACTGGGCCGGGTTCGTGCCGTCATAGACGAGGTCTCCCGTGTTGATCGCGGCGGCCACCTTCTTGTTCTGCATCTTCAGCGTGTCCAGCTTGGCCATGATCGCGTGAAGAACCTGCTTCTCACGCCCGTAGGTCGGCAGTCCGCGCAGGAACGGCGGAATGTCGCGCACGATCGCGACGTCGGGGGGGAGGAGGCCCTTCACGAGCATCCAGGGAATGGTGATCAGCGCGCGTCCCAACCGGAGCGGGTTCGGGGAGAGGCCCTTCTGGATGACGGCCAGCTCGGGCGCGAGCTTCGTCATGCGATAGCCGGGGCGGTTGTCACCGAACAGGAGGATGTTCAGCGTGTCGGCGGTGTAGCCGTCGAGGAGCTTGCCCAGATACCGCCGGGAGGAGTCTCCCGTGCCGGGCTGAAATCCGATCACGGTGTCGGGAAGGAAGAGGGCGCGTTCGCGCACCGGATGGCGCAGCGCGCGCTCGGGATGGTGGCCGCCCGTCGTGTCCGCGGGAGTGAGCGGCTGTTCGACGAACGTCAGCCGTCCCGTATGGGCGCAGCCGAGGACCAGGAGCAGAACAGAAAGCGGTGCCGCGGCGCGCCGCCACAGACGACTCCTGATGGCAGCGGCGCCGAACGGACTCGCGCTTCGAGCCATGACGCGAATCTCCTTCCCCTCAGCCCCGCCAGAATCGTAGCAGGAAACGATCCACGGTGTGACAGTATCCGGCCATGATCCGTTCCCTGGGCCCCGAGGCGCCGGGATTGCCAAGGCTTGCGGTCGGCACCCTTGCAACACTCCTGGTGGCGAAGCTGCTGCTCCACCTGGCGGCAATCGGGCACTACGGGTATTTCCGGGACGAGCTTTACTACCTTGCGAGCACCGAGCATCTCGCCTGGGGTTACGTCGAACATCCTCCCTTCTCGATCGCGCTCCTGGCGCTCGTCCGGTCGGTCCTTGGAGATTCGCTGCCCGCACTGCGGCTGGTTCCCATCCTGTCCGGAGCCGCCGTCGTGCTCCTCACGGCGGTCCTGGCGCGGCGCCTCGGCGGCGGACGCTTCGCGCAGGGCATCGCGGCGCTCGCGGCCGTGATGGCGCCGGCTTTCCTGGGCACCCACCGCTACTACTCCATGAACGCACTCGATCTCCTCTTCTGGACGCTCGCGTCGCTCGCAACGCTCCAGGCGCTGGAGCGAGGGCGGGCGCGCGACTGGTCGGCGCTCGGCGTGCTGCTCGGGCTGGGCCTCCTGAACAAGGTCAGCATGGCGTGGTACGGCGGCGGACTCGCGATCGGACTTCTCGCCACGCGGCAGCGCCGGGCGCTGCTCGGGACCGGGCCCTGGCTCGCGGGCGCGATCGCGCTCGCCCTCTTCGCGCCGCACGTGGTGTGGCAGATCCAAAACGGCTGGCCCACCCTGGAATTCATCCGGAACGCGACCTCGCTCAAGATGGCCGCGACCACGCCGGGCGAGTTCCTCCGGGATCAGATCCTGACCCTGAATCCCGGCGCAGCACCGCTTTGGATCGCGGGGCTGATCTACGGCCTGGTCGCGCTGCGGGGCCGCCCGGGGCAGGTTCTTCCCTGGATCTACCTCTCGGTTCTGGTCCTTCTGCTCGCGCAGGGGCACAGCCGAGCGTCCTATCTCACGGTCGCCTATCCGCCGCTGCTCGCCCTGGGCGGCGTGGCGGTCGAGCGGTGGACCGGCGCGACCCGGCGCTGGGTTCGCCCCGCGCTCGCGGCCCTCATCCTCCTGACCGGGCTGGTCGCCGTGCCGCTGGCGCTTCCGGTGCTGCCCGTCCGGACGTTCGTGCGCTACCAGTCCGCCCTCGGCATGGCGCCCCGAACCGAGGAACGGAACGCCATGGGCGCGCTGCCGCAGGATTACGCGGACATGTTCGGCTGGGAGGAGATGGCCGCCCTGGTCGCGAGAGCGTACGACCGGCTCACGCCCGAGGAGCGCGGGCGCTGCCTCATCTTCGGCCAGAACTACGGCGAGGCCGGAGCGATCGACGTGATAGGGCGGAAGCTGGGCCTGCCGCCCGCCATCAGCGGACATAACAGCTACTGGCTCTGGGGACCGCGGCGGCGCGAGTGGGAGGTCGTGATCATCATCGGCGGCGACCGTAAGGACAACGCCGCGTTCTTCGATCGGATCGAGATCGTGGGCCAGACGCGGTCGGAGTGGGCGATGCCCTACGAGCGGGGGCTGGACGTGTCCATCGCGCGCGGGCCGAAGATGTCCCTGGCCGAAGCGTGGCCGCGCGTGAAGCAGTACATCTGAGGAGGCCCGCGAAGAGCGCGCGGAAGCGGGGCGCTACCGGAGCAGCGTGAACTTCTTCGTCAGCACGCGTCCGGCCGCGGCGAGCCGCGCGAAGTAGACGCCCGAGGCCGCCGGCACGCCGCCGGCGCGCCCCGACCACTGGACGGTGTGCGGCCCCCGGTCCCAGGTGCCGCTGGCGAGCGTCTCGATGCGGTGGCCCGAGGCGTCGAAGATCCCCACCTCCACCTGTTCCGGTCCCGGAAGCGAGATGGCGAGCGTCGCGCCCCGAGGCGCCGGGTTGGAGGACGTGATCCGGAGCGATGGCGCGGCGGAGGCGTCGCCCTCGGAATCGGCGTCCGCGATCGAGCCGGAGTAGCGGAACAGCCAGAACGTTCCGCCCAGGTTCAGCACGAAGAAGTCGTTTCCCTCGTCGTAGTCGAGATCGACCGAGTAGAAGCGGGGAGGATTCGCCGGGAACGCCTCCGGGAAGAGCTGCTCCCACGTCTGGGTCGCCGGACGGAAGATCCAGGTGTCCGACAGCGTGACGTCCTTGGCCGTGATGCCGCCCCACATGAGGATCACGTCGTGCCGGCTGTCGCGGGCGAAGTGGGCGAAGCGCCGCGCGGCCGGCCACGGCTCCTGCTTGGGAACCTGGCTCCAGCGGTTGGCCCCATCGTCGTAGCACCAGAGCTCGCTGTCGGCGCTGCCCCAGGGGGCTCCCGCGAACATCCAGGTCACGTGCCGCGCGGGGTCATAGACCATGTTCTGCCCCATGCGCGGCATCGGGCTGGTCGGCGGCGCCCGGTCGCTCCAGGTCTCCGTGGCCAGGTCCAGGGCATAGGTCCTGTCCCCGGTTCCGTACTCGTGGTCGGTGCCCGCGAAGAGAATCATCCGGTCGAGATCCGAGTCGTACGCGCAGGCCTGTTCGTAGACCGTGTAGGGGTGCGGGCCCGTGATCTCGCGCCAGGCCCGCGAGGCGAAGTCGTAGGTCCACGTCTCGCCGATCATGTCGTCCGTGACCGTCCGGTTCGCTCCCGACCACAGGTAGACCGCGTTCTTCACCGGGGAATAGACGAAACAGGAATAGAAATGGCGGTCCCAGGGGGTCGGGTCCGACCCGTTCTCGGGGAGCGGCTCGCAGAATCCGTTCTGGGTCGTCCAGTTGTCGACTTTCTCCAGGGAGAGACGGTTCGCGACGGGATCGTAGAGCCAGAGCGCGTTCGCGAAGATGCTGTCGAACGAGTACACGGGGAGCTCCGCGTATCCGTCGAACAGGACCATCTTCCCGAGACCGGAGGCGTAGCGCATGTGATTCCATCCCCGGCCGGCATAGACCCCAAGCCGATCCGGCGGAAGATCGAGCGTGGGCTGCGGCTGCTGGATCCAGAGATTGGAAGGGATCGTCAGCGGGAAACCGCCGGCGCGGGAGAACAGGGCCCCCAGCACGATCGAGAAGAGTAGGAGCTTCCGAGCCATGGTGTTCCCGAGGGATGGGCGTGTTCGGCGCGGGAGGGAAGCGCTCGGGCGAGGTCCCGGCGGTCCGGCGCGCTAGGTGGAGGTCACCCTAGAGTTAGCACCCGCCCGAGGAAGCAAACAAGAGGAAGTTCGAACGGCGACGAAGTTCACCCCCGGCGCCAAGGCCCTGCAGGGTACCTGACGTCCCGCGTTTCGCGTACCCTCCCCTCGATGAGATCCTGGGTCCTGCGCGCTGGAGCTCTCGCCGCCATCCTAGCGGCGGCCTGGATCCTCCTCGGCCAAGTCGCGCCCGTCGCCGAACCGCCCACCGTCGCGGTCCGCGCAGGCCCGGCCCTGCTCGCCGCGGCCGATTCGATCTGCGACTGCGACGTCAGGACCGTCAATCCCCAATGCCGCTCCCGCGTGATCCCGGCGGATCCGGCCGCCGCCCGCGGCGTCGCGCACCCCCCCGTGGTCGTCCTCCTGCATGGATTCACCAACTGCCCGAAGCAGTTCGAGGGCCTCGGCCGCGACCTGGCCCGGAAGGGCTACACCGTGGTTCTGCCGCTTCTGCCGCGGCACGGCATGGCCGACGTGATGACGACGGAGCTGAGCCGCCTCAGCGCCGAGGATCTCGTGCGCGCGGGGGAGCGTTCGGTGGACCTCGCCCACGGTCTGGGCGGTCCCATCACCGTGGTTGGTCTGTCCTCGAGCGCGGTGCTGGCGGGATGGCTCGCCCAGCATCGCGCCGACGTCGACGCCGCCGTGCTGATCGCGCCGGCTCTCGGTCCCAAGGGTCTCCCCGCGCCGATCGTGGCGCCGCTCACGGGCGCGCTGCTTCGCCTTCCCAATTTCTACGTGTGGTGGGACTCGAAGCTGCGCGAGAAGAACCCCGGGCCGCGGCAGTGCTATCCGCGCTTCGCGAGCCACGCGATCGGGCAGGTGTACCGGCTCGGCGGCGCGGTGCTTCGCGATGCGGGCCGCGTGAAGCCCAGGGCGCGCCGGCTGGTGATCGTGACCACCGCGGCGGACGACGCCGTGAACAACGAGCTGTGCGCCCGGCTGGGAGCGCTCTGGCGCGCGCACGGCGCCCGCGTCGAGAGCTATCAGTTCCCCGCCGGGATGGGCATCCGGCACGACATGATCGATCCGGAGCAGCCCTACCAGCGCACCGCAGTCGTCTACCCGGTTCTCGAGCGGCTGGTCGCACCGCAGTAGCTTCGATCGTCGGCGAGCGGCCGCTCCCGACGCCTGCCAGCGCGTTCCGCGAGGCTGCCAATGTGTCAGGGAGCGTCCGGCTCCAAACACCCATGTCCAGGACGACGACCCATGCAAGGTGTGCGTCGATCCGTTCTTAGGACAGGCGAGCCAGCGTCCGGATCGCTGGCACGTTTCACGCGCTACGGGACGAAGCGGGTGTGCGGTGAAGGAGGAGAGGAGTGCGGCTAGGGTCCGGGGCCTCCGCCGGGGATCCAGCGGATGACGAAGAGCACCTCGAGCATGGGAGAGGCCTTGTAGCCGAGGATCTCGCGGTTGGTGCGGATGTAGTGGTACTGCCCTTCGAGACCGAAGCCCACGGTATCGCCGGCCCGGAAATCGGCGCCGCCGCCGATGCTCACGCCGTTGGCGGTCTGGGTGACTTTCAGCGTTCCGGTCGAGTCCTGGGACTGGGCGGAGATCGGGTAGATGCCGACCCCCGCCAGCACGAACGGAGCGATCTTCGCGTCTGGAGAGACCAGGAAGCGGCGGGCTCGGAAGCGCAAGCGCCACATCTCCCAATCGGTGTCGCCGCCGCGAACGCCGGGAATCAGGGTGCTGTCCTGGCCGGGCTTGAACTTGACGAAGCCGAACTCGCCGCCCAGCTCGAAGTGCGGCGACATCTGGCCGGCCATGGCGAGGACGATGGGCGTCCCGCGCTTCCAGATCGCACCGAACGCTCCGCCCTCAGGCTTGGCGAAGCCGCTCCCGAAGGAGATCGACCAGTCCGAGCTCTGCGCGCGGGCGGCGGGGGCGAATCCGGGTGCGGCAAGGATCAGAAGGAGAAGGGACGCGACGGCAAGGATGGATACGGGGAGCTTCGAGCGGTGCATAGACGCCCATTCTAAACATAGCCGCGGGGCGGACCGCAAGCTCCACGGTAAGTGGCGCGATGATCCGTCTCTCAACATGGGGGTGCCGAGCATGAACGAGAAACCGGTGTCGCCGGCCCGGGACCGGAGTCCTTCAGGGTTGTGGTGGGTTCTGATCGCGATCGTCCTGGTTGCGATCGCGCTCGTGTGGATGCCGCGTCGGACCGCGGGCCCGGTGGGAAGGGCGCCGGTCGCGCAAGCGCCCGCGACACCGCCGGCAGCCGCCGGCCCGCAGGTCACGGTCGCGCGAGCGGCCCAGCTCCAAGCCGAGGGGGCGTTCCTGGTCGACGTGCGCCAGCCCGAAGAGTGGGCCGAGGGACACATCGAAGGGTCGAAGCTGATTCCCCTCGACGATCTCGAATCGCGGCTGGCGGAGGTGCCTCGTGACCGGAGCGTCGTCGTGGTCTGCCACTCCGGGAACCGGAGCAAGCATGGGCGCGACATCCTGCTCCGGGCGGGCTATGCGCAGGCCGTGAGCATGACCGGAGGGCTGTCCGCGTGGGAGGCCGACGGCCAGAAGACGGTCAAGGGGATGTAGCGCCCTCGGCCCGCTCCAGGATTTGATCGGCGATCGCGGCGAGTCGCTCGGCGCGAGCGACCCCCGCGATCCACCGCGGGGGAATCGCATCCGCGCCGTGCAGCGCTCCCAGGACGGCGCCGGCGACGGCGCCGTTCGTGTCGGTGTCGCCACCAGCCTGGATCACGGCGACCAGCGATTCTTCGAAGTCGCCCCCGCGCTCCAGGCACCACAGCCCCACCTGCATCGCTTTCAGCGTGTAGCCCATCGACTCGCCGTCGAGCTTCAGCTCGTCGAGATCGCGACCCGACGCGGCCCGGGCGGACTGCACCAGCATGAAGCTCACGTCCGCCGCCTCCAGCGCCGCCGCGATCGACTCGATCGTGGCCGTCCGGCCGTTCAGGGCATCGGCGATCGCCAGGTTGACCGCGAACGCCGACCATCCGCACCGCGGATCGTGGTGGGTGATCCGCGAGCTGTTCTCGGTCTCGGCGCGGAGCCTGACCGGATCGAGTCTCCACCGCATCGCGATCGGCGCGCAGCGCATCACCGCTCCGTTGCCGGCGGGCGAGTTCCCCGCGCGCTCCCAGATCAGGCGCGCGGCCTCGGAGGGGAGGAGGCCGTGGCGGAGGGCGTTCAGCACCGCTCGGGTCTGGGCGCCCATCCCCCGGCCGTTCGACTCGTACCAGTCGAGCAGGCGCGCCGCGAGATCCTCGTTCCCCAGCGTGTCATGCGTCAGGATCGCCTCGGCGATGATCACCGCCTGCGCGAGATCGTCGTCCCAGGGGAGCTTCAGCTCCATGGGGTCCATCTCGCGCACGCCCTGGGGGTACGCCTGGAGAATTCGCTCGCGCGGCCAGGACTCGACAGGCAGCCCCAGCGTGTTGCCGACCGCGAGGCCCAGCAGGGCGCCGCGATAGCGGTCGCGGAGCTTCGTGGCGACGACGGACATGGCCGCAAGTATACGCCGCGGCGGGGGATCGGCTAGAGTGCGTCCATGCCGCACACCTGGGATGCCGGCGTGCCCACGCCCGAGGAGTCGCTCCAGCGGCTCGTCGAGGGGAACCTTCGCTTCCGCGCCTCGAGGGCCAGCGCGGTCCGATCGTGGGATCCGAAGCACGCGACGGAGGGCCAGCGGCCCTTCGCGATCGTGCTGGGCTGCTCCGACTCGCGGACGCCGGTCGAGATCCTCTTCGACCAGGGTTTCGGGGACCTCTTCGTCGTGCGGATCGCGGGGAACGTCGTCGCGCCCTCGGTCGTCGGATCGATCGAGTTCGCCGCGTCCCAGTTCGGCTCGCGCCTCGTGGTCGTGATGGGGCACACGGGCTGCGGCGCCGTGACCGCGACGGTCCACGCGATCGAGACGGGATCGGGTTCCGAATCGCGCAACATCCGCGACATCACCGACCGGATCGCGCCGCACATCGAGGGGCTGGTCCGCTCCGGAGGTCAGGGAGCGGCCGCGCGCGAGGCGGTCGTGCGCGAGGCGGTGCGCGCGAACGTGCGGGCCTCGGTGGATCACCTGCGGCACGGAAGCCGCATCCTGGAAGAGCTCGTCGTCGCGGAGCGGCTGGTCGTGGTGGGCGCGGAGTACGATCTGGCGAGCGGGGAGGTCGTCTTCTTCGATCGAGGCGGATCCCTCCGATCCGGCTAGGGCGCCGCCTTCCGGCACCGCTCCACCAGCCGCGCGGCGTCCATCTTCGTTGCGATCGTCTCGAACCCCGATGTCGGCCCCCGCCAGCGCAGCGCCTCGACGTCCTCGAAGAGCGGCGCGTCGGTGCGCAGCGTCGCGAGCTCCTTGAAGAGGAGCGCCTGGGCGCGCGCGCCGCGGATCGCGTCGTCCGGCATCGACTCGATGCCGCCGTATCGGGCGAGCAGGCGGGCCGCCCCGACCGCGCCGATGCCGGGGAGCCCCGGATATCCGTCGGCGGCGTCGCCGACGAGCGCGAGATAGTCGGGGATCAGCATCGGCGGCACGCCGTACTTCTCCTTCACGCCGGCCTCGTTCAGGATCTTCTTCCCCCGCCGATCGACCTGCACGATCCGGTCGCCCCGCACGCACTGGGCGAGATCCTTGTCCGGGGACCAGATCGAGATCTTCTCGACGCGCGGGTCTTCGGCGGCGATGCGCGCGGCCGACGCGATGGCATCATCCGCTTCCAGCTCCACCATCGGCCAGGTCGCGACCCCCATGGCGACGAGCGCTTCCTCGAGGGGATGGAACTGCGCCCAGAGCGCGGGCTCGATCCCCTCGCCCGTCTTGTAGCCCTCGTAGAGATCGTTTCGGAACGACTCGATCACGTGATCGGTCGCGACGCCGAGGTGCGTGGCGCCGGTCTCGATCATCTGGATCACGGTTCCGAGCACGCCCGCGACCGCGCCGTAGGGCGGGTCTTCACCCTTGTGGAAGCGGCGGAGGCCATAGAAGTGGCGGAACAGCTCGTACGTCCCGTCGACCAGATGGACGATCATGGGCCCTTTCCCGCTCGCCTTCTCGGCGCCGGGCGCGGTACCCTCAGGCCGTTCCCCCCGCTGGCCGGCCGCCGCCCGAGGTCCGTTGATCTTCGTCCGAACCGTTCCCGATCGCCGGGTCGCCCGCATCCATCGCCTCCTGATCACGGCCGCGCTGGTCATGACCGCCGCCGGGGCGTCGGCCGTCGTGGCGGCGGCGCCGCTTCCGCGCACGATTCCTCCCGCCGCCGCGACCGCGCGCTACGACCCATCGGCGCTGCTCATCAAGCTGAAGCCGGGATACCGCTTCACGGCCGGCCTCGCGCGCACGGGATCGGCGTCGCTCGACGCGCGCCTGGCACGCGCCGCGGCCTTCGAGGTGTCGCATCTCTTCACCGCGGCCCGCGCGGGGCGTCCCATGAACGCGGAGCTCGGCACCGATCGCGTCTACCGGATCCGCCTCCGCGGCCCGGACGACATCCCCGCGCTCGTAGCGGCGTTGTCGCGGGAGTCCGGCGTGGAATGGGCGGAGCCCGATTATGAGGGATCGGCGGCCGAAACGCCCGCCTCCGGCTCCATGGTCCCGAACGATCCTGAGTTCGACCACCAGTGGGCGCTCCGGAACACCGGCCAGGTGCCCGGCATCGGACCGAGCACGCCGGGAGCCGACATCCGCGCGACCGAGGGCTGGGCGGTGACGACCGGCGACAGCGGCGTGGTCGTGGCCGTTCTCGATTCGGGGATCCGCTACGAGTACCCGGATTTCGCCGGCCGCGTCTGGGTCAACCGGGGCGAGATCCCCGGCAACGGCGTCGACGACGATGGGAACGGCTACGTGGACGATGTCCGCGGCTACAATTTCGCGGACGCGAACGCCGAGGTTTTGGACGACCTGGGACACGGCAATGCCGTGTCGGGAGTGATCGGCGCGACGTCGAACGACGGGCTCGGCTACTGCGGACTCGACTGGGCGTGCCGGCTCATGCCGGTGAAGATCCTGAACCGCGAAGGCGTCGGGCTCTACTCGTGGTGGATCTCCGGCATCGATTACGCCGTGAAGAACGGCGCGCGCATTCTCAACATGAGCCTGGTGGGGGACCACGCCTCGCTCGCGCTGCAGACGGCGATCCGGTACGCGTACGCGCAGGGCTGCCTGCTGGTCGCGGCGGCGGGGAACAGCGGCGACTCCACACGGTACGTTCCGGCCTCCTACGACGCCGAGGTGCTCGCGGTGGGCGCCACCGACCGGAACGACCGGCGCGCGGCCTTCAGCACGTACGGAAATCATCTCGACGTGGTCGCGCCCGGGGAGGACGTCGCCGTCCTCACGCTCGGCACGGAAACCTATTCGAGCTACGGAAGCGGCACGTCGTTCGCCTCGCCGATGGTCGCCGGCCTCGCGGCGCTCCTGCTCGCCAAGGATCCGTCCCTGAACGCCGCCTCGCTTCGGGACGTGATCGATGCCACCGCGGACGATGGCGTGGGTCATGATGCGCAGGATGCGCCCGGATGGGACCCCTACTACGGCTATGGGCGCATCAACTGCTTCCGGGCGCTCACCCTCGACCGGATCCCGGATCCTCCCGCGCTGTCCGCGCCTACGTTCCTGAATCCCACGGAGGGGAAGACCACGGCGATCACCGTTTCCGTGTCCGATCCCGACGGCGATCCGATCCGGAAGCTCGAGGCCGACGCGAGCGCGCTGCCTCGCGGCAACGACGCCTCGTTCGCCACCGACGCGGCCATGACGTCCGGCACCTGGTCCTGGACGCCGACCTACGACGACGCGGGCGGACCCTACCAGGTCACGTTCCGCGCCTACGATCCGCTGCGCGGCCAGGCGACGACCGCGATGTACGTGGGTAACGTGAATCGCCTGCCGGCGATGCTCGCCCCGGAGACGGCGGTCTTCGTGGAAACGGAGGCGGGGGGCTTCGACGTGCGGGGGACCGATCCGGACGGTGAGGAGCTCACCCTCGAGGCTACGGGCGTTCCCGTGGGAGCGACGTTCGAGGACCGCGCCGACAACACCGGCGCTTTTGCCTGGACGCCCGCGCGGGGGCAGGCCGGGACCTGCACCGTGACCTTCACCGCGCGCGACGGATGGAACGGAGCCGGCAGCGCGAGCACGCGCATCGACGTGCGCCGCATGAACCGCGCGCCGGTGGCCGAGGCGGGCGGACCCTACGCCGGCGTCGCGGGGGCGCCGGTCGCGTTCGACGGAAACGGGTCGAGCGATCCGGACGGCGACCTCCTGCGCTATTCGTGGTCGTTCGGCGACGGCGGCGAGGCGGCGGGGCCGGTGCCCTCGCACGCCTATGATCGCGGAGGCGATTACCGGGTGGTCCTGGAGGCGAGCGACGGCTCGCTCTCGGGGCGCGACTCGACGTCGGCACACGTCGCCGATGCGCTCCCGGCGCGCGCGTTCGCGGCCGACGGCCGGCGCTCGATCCCGCTCTCGGGGGGATCCGCACCGGTCTGCATCGGCCTCGAGCCGGCGGGCGGCTCGTATGGCAACGCCGACCTGGACCTCTCGTCGCTCGAGCTCGTCGCGGACGGCGGGCCGGCCGCGGGCGTCTCGCCCGAGCCCCGGGCCGTGGCCGAGGGAGATCGCGACCGGAACGGAGTGGCCGAGCTGTCACTCTGCTTCGACCGGGCCTCGCTCCGGCGGCTGTTCGCTCGCGTGAGCGGCCGGGACTCGGTGGCCGCGGCGGTCGAGGGGCGGCTGGTGAGCGGCGCCAGGGTCCGGGCGCCGATCGCCCTGGTCGTGGTGGGCGCGGGCGGCGCGATCCGCCTCTCCTCGAATCCGATGGCAGCCGGTGCCGTGGTCACCCTCCGGAGCAGCCGTTCCGGCCGCCTTCGCGTCCGGCTCTTCGACGCGCGGGGCCGCCTCGTGCGGACGCTGGCGGACGAAGCGGCGGCGGCGCCGGGATACCACGACGTGGCGCTCGAGGCGCGCTCGACGTCGGGAGACCGGCTTTCCTCCGGCATCTATTTCCTGCGCGCGGAGACGGCGGACGGGGTCGCGACGTCCCGCGTGGCGGTGCTCAAGTGATTTGGCCTGCCGCGCCCGGGAAGGTATCCTCTCGCCCATGACCGACCTCAACCCGCATGCCGAGCAGATGGCCGACGAATCGATGGTGCGCACGCTGGACGCGCAGGCGCGCGCCATCTGGCCCCAGGAATCGCAGCTGATCCGCCGCTACGGCCTGCGCGACGACATCCGCATCCTCGACGCCGGATGCGGGACCGGCGAGGGATCCTCGCGTCTGGCGGAGCTCTTCCCGCGCGCCGAGGTGCTCGGCGTGGACATCCTGGACGTGAGCCTGAACCGGGCCCGCGCGCGCTACGCCGCGCTGGCGCCGCGGCTTCGCTTCGAGAACCAGAGCGCCTTCGAGCTGCGCGAGCCGGACCGTTCCTTCGATCTCACCGTGAACCGCCACGTGCTCCACTCCGTCCCGCATGCCGAGCGCGTGCTGGCCGAGCTGGCGCGCGTGACGCGCCGGGGCGGCCGCCTGCACCTGATCGTCGAAGACTACGGGATGCTCCACTTCGAGCGCGACGAGATCGATCCCCGCGACTTCTGGCACGAGGGCCCGGCCCGGTTCGGCGCCGCGACCCAGACCGATCTCTTCGTCGGCCGCCACGCCTATCGGCACCTCGTGGAACTCGGACTGCGCGACATCACGATGGAGTACGTGATCGTCGACACGCTGCGCGTTCCGCGCGAAACCTTCGCGCAGATCATCGAGGCGTGGCGGGACGGCTACGTGGACGTGACCGCCCGCTACAGCGACATGACGCGCGAGCAGGCGCGCGCCTATTTCGATCAGATGATCGCGAACATCCGGGATCCCAAGGGCTACGCGGTCTGGATGGTCCCCGTGATGAGCGCGATCGTGCCGTGACCCCGGGGCGGCTCCTGAGGGTCGCGCGCGCGGCCGCCGCCGTCCTGGCCGTCGCGCTCGCGGCGGGCTGCGCGCGGGAGACGGGCCGGCTCACGCCCGAGCTGGCGCGCCGCATCGAAACGGAGGGCGTCCTCCACCGGGCCGACAATCTCAAGTTTCGCCGGAGTCACGACGTCGGCCGGTACGACGCAGGCTGGCGCGAGGGGGTCGCCTCGATCATCGTCACGCGCACGTCGGTCCTGATCCACCGCAACGATCAGATCTTTCTCGAGATCAATCCGCGAAGCCGGCGATTCCTGCAGGTTCGCCGGGAGGGGCAGCGCCTTCGAATCCGCTCGGGAAGCGGGGGGTCTTCGGAGGTCTGGTCCTTCGAGCCGCCCGACAGCGCGGAGGCCTGGGCGAAGGACATCCGGGCGGTGATTCGAAAGCCGTCCCGCTAGGGGGAGGGGGCCGGCGCCGCCTGGGCGGTCGCCGTCGTCGGGGCGGCAGAGCCGGGATACGCCTCGACGTAGCCGCGCAGCCGCCGGTACCGTCCGCTGAATCCGAACGAGTCCATCTCCGCCAGCGCCTCGTCCTTGGTCCAGCCGCACGCCTCCATCCGATAGATCGCGGACATCGCGCCCGTCCGATCCTTGCCGGCGTGGCAGTGGATGAACACCGGATATTGGGTCGAGTCGGTGACGACGGAGAGGAACTGCCGCACCTGGGCCTGGGTTGGAGGCTGGGCGCTGAAGAGGCTGGAGGCCATCGGAATATGGACGTAGCGCATGCCGGAGCTCACCACCCACGAGCTCTCGGCGTCGTTCGTGAGGAAACTCACCACGGTGCGGTAGCCGTGGTCGCGGAGATAGCGCAGGCCGTCCTGGTTGGGTTCCCCGCCGCGCGCCAGGCCGGGCCGGATCAGGGCGAAACGGGCGATGCCCACGTTCTCGGAAACGCGCTCCGCGAAGGCCCTTCCGCCGTTGGCGGCATTTTGAGCCTGGCGCGCCAGCGCCGACCCGGGGCCCAACAGCATCAGGACGGCGGCCGTGAGGGCGATGTGGCGGCGGGAATAAATCATGGTCCTTCCTACCCCGGTTCCGGGACGGTTCTCCTGACTCTTGGATGATCGGCAGGTCCCCCGGATGCATCGCCCCGGGTTCCGCGGCCTCACGAGCCGGTGGACAGGATCGGCATCGGACCGCATGATGATGAGGAGACGGTAGTTCGTTTTCCCCTTTCGGAGCACGGATGACCCCCGCCCGTCGACAAGCCTGGTTCAATGGACGCATCCAGCTCGGTCTGCTGTTCCTGGTCTTCGCTTCCCTCTGGCACTGGCTGATCCATCCCGGCTCGCGACTCTCTTCGAGCGTCGTGGACGCGGTGGGGGGCGTCCTCTATGGGATCTCGATCGGCTGCATGCTCACCGGGCTGCGGCTGAACACGCTCCGGGGCGTGGGCCGGGGACCCGGCTCCGACGCGAGCGCGCGATAGCGATCGCCGCCCCTGGCCCGGGAGCATCGAGGCGATTGCGTCGGTGACGGCTCTCTTCACGCTGTTCGCCCTCGCGGGCTTCGCCGCGAACTCCATCCTCTGCCGCCTGGCGCTCGGTCCGCGCGCGATCGACCCGGCCTCGTTCACCGCGGTTCGCCTGGCATCGGGAGCGGCCGCCCTGGCACTGCTCGCGGCGGCCCGGCCCCGGACGCGGCGCCGCCCTTCGCAGGCAGCCTCGTGGACGTCGGCGCTCCTCCTCTTCCTCTACGCGATGCCGTTCTCCTTCGCCTACGTCTCGCTCGGCGTCGCGACCGGCGCGCTCATCCTCTTTCTGTCGGTGCAGGCGACGATGCTCGCCGGCGCGCTGATCGAGGGGGAGCGGGTCCACTGGCTGGAAGCCCTCGGCATTCTGTCGGCGCTGGCCGGCCTGGTCTACCTGGTCGCGCCCGGGCTCGCGGCCCCCGACCCCAAGGGAGCCGTGCTCATGGCGGCGGCCGGCGCCGCCTGGGGGATCTACACCCTGCGCGGCCGGCGCTCGCAGGACGCGATCGGGGACACGGCGGCCAACTTCGTCCGCTCCGTGCCTCTCGCGATCGCCGCGCTGGCCCTGCTCTGGGCCCTGGCGCGCGCCGCGGGCCGCCCCGTGGAGTCGCGCGTCACGGCCGGCGGTCTTCTGCTCGCGATCGCCTCGGGCGTGCTCGCCTCGGGCGCGGGCTACGCCGCCTGGTTCGCGGCGCTCCGGAGCCTGCGCGCGCTCCAGGCCGCGGCGCTCCAGCTCACGGTGCCGGTCATCGCGGCGGCGGGAGGGATCCTGCTTCTTTCGGAGCGGATCTCGACGCGCCTCGTGGTTTCGGCAGCGCTCATTCTCGGGGGCGTGGCCATGGCGGTGGGGGGCCGCGCGGCCCGAACCCGCGTAGCATCCCGTAGTTCGTCGCCCAAGGCACTTATGGGCTAGCCCCGGACGCCGATTCTCCGGTAGCGTTTCATGGACGTTCAACGAAGGGAGGCACCATTCGGAAATTACGCATAGCCGTACTCGACATCGTCGCCCGGGCACCGACCCGGGCTCTCTACGCGCGCATCATGCACGCCAACCTGGCGAGCATCATGCCCCAGGTCATCGCGGTCTGGTGCGAGGAGGAAGGCCATGAGGTCCACCTCACCTGCTACACCGGATTCGAGGATCTCGATGAGCTGATCCCCGCGGACATCGACCTGGTGTTCATCAGCGCCTTCTCGCAGGCGGCGCAGTTCGCCTACGCCTTGAGCAACCAGCTCCGCGCGCGCGGCGCGGTCACCGCCCTCGGCGGGCCCCACGCGCGCTGCTATCCCGAGGACGCCCGGAAATACTTCGACTACGTCTTCGGGTTCACCGACAAGGAGACCGTCCGGTCGGCGCTCACCGACTGCGCGCCGCACCGGCCGCTGGGCGTCCTGCTCGACGCGAAGAAGCACCCGGCGACGCTCCCGGGCGTCCAGGAGCGGTGGAAGTTCATCGAGCCGACGCTCCGGAAGGCGCCCACCTTCAAGATCGTTCCGATGATCGGCAGCCTCGGCTGTCCCTACACCTGCCCCTTCTGCATCGATTCGACGGTGGAGTATCAGCCGCTCGGCTTCGAGCAGATCAAGCAGGACCTGCGCTTCCTCCGGACCAAGATGAAGCACCCGCGCGTGGGGTGGCACGATCCCAACTTCGGGGTGCGGTTCAACGACTACATCAACACGATCGAAGAGGCGGTGCCTCCGGGCAGCATCGATTTTCTCGCCGAGAGCAGCCTCTCGCTCCTGTCGGAGCCGCACCTGGTCCGCATGAAGCACAACAGCTTCAAGGCGATCCTGCCCGGGATCGAGTCCTGGTACTCGCTGGGGAACAAGGCCGGCACCGGCAGCAAGATCAGCGGCATGGACAAGGTGCAGCAGGTCTCGGCGCACGTGAATACGGTGCTCCGCTACATCCCCTACGTGCAGACCAATTTCGTCCTCGGCCTCGACATGGACGAGGGGGATGAGCCGTTCGAGCTGACCAAGCGGTTCATCGACATGACGCCGGGCGCGTTTCCGGGCTACTCGCTGCTCACCGCGTTCGGAAAGGCGGCTCCGCTCAACCTCGAACTGCAGCGGGCCGGGCGCGTCTCCGGCTTTCCGTTCCACTTCCTGAACAACAACCACGCGATGAACGTCCAGCCGAAGAACTACCAGTGGCGGGAGTTCTACGACCGCGTGATCGACCTCACCAAGTACAGCTTCTCCTGGCGCTCGATCGCCAGGCGCTTCCGGGGCACGAAGGAGCCGATTCCCAAGTGGATGAACGTGGTGCGCGCCATCTCCACGGAGGGTTTCGGGCGGATCCGGTATCACTCGCGCGTGCGCGAGCTCCTGGACGCCGACCCGTCGTTCCTGCCCTATTTCACGGGACAGAGCGAGAAGCTGCCTCAATTCTACGTGGAACGGATCAAGCGGGACCTGGGGCCGCTCTGGCCCCATCTCCCGGAGGGTTCCCTGTACCACGACCCGAACGCCTATCTGAAAACACACAACACGGCCCTTCCGATCAGCGTGGGGTGATGCGCTTCGAGACGCGGGCGGTCCATGCCGGGGGAGAGCCCGATGCCGAGACGGGCGCCCTCGCTCCGCCCGTTCATCTTTCCACCACGTTCGAGCACGGCCCGGCCGGCGAGGCGCGCGCCGGGCACATCTACATCCGCGAGTCCAATCCCACGCAGGCGCGCCTCGAGGCGGCGCTCGCGGAGATCGAAGGAGGGGAAGCGGCGCTGGTCTTTGCCTCGGGCGTCGCCGCGGGGGGCGCGTACCTCCAGGCGCTCGATCCCGGCGCGCACGTGCTGTTCCATCGCGATATCTACTACGCGTTCCGGACCATGGCCCAGGAGTACCTGCCGCGATGGGGGCTGGAAGCCTCGTCGGTCGACATGACCGACCTCGGTGCCGTGCGCGCGGCCGTCCGGCCGAACACGCGGCTCTTCTGGGCGGAGACCCCGACGAACCCCCTGATGCAGGTGCTCGACCTGCGCGCGCTCGCGGCCGAGTCGGCCCGCGCGAAGGCCCGGCTCCTCGTGGACGGCACCTTCGCGACTCCCGCGCTGCAGCGGCCGCTCGAGCTGGGCGCCGACGTCGTGCTCCATTCGACCACGAAGTATCTCGGCGGACACGGCGACATCCTGGGGGGCGCGCTCGTCTTCCGGTCGCGCGACGACACGGTCGCGCGCGTGCAGCACCACCGCCACATCCTGGGGCCGATCGCCTCGCCGTTCGCCTCCTGGATGGTGCTGCGCGGCCTGCGCACCCTGGCGTGCCGCGTGGAGCGGCAGGCCGCGAGCGCGCTCGCGCTCGCGCTCGCGCTGGAGGGGCATCCGGGCCTTCGGTCGGTGCACTACCCGGGCCTCGCATCGAACCCGGGTCATGAGATTGCCAGGCGCCAGATGAGCGGCTTCGGCGCGATGATGTCGCTGCGGGTCGCCGGAGGGCGCGAGGGAGCGCTTCGCGCGGCGCGGGGGGTCCGCCTCTTCCGGAACGCGACGAGCCTCGGCAGCTTCGAGAGCCTCCTCGAGCACCGCGTCTCCGTCGAGAGTCCGGACACCACGACTCCCGACGATCTCCTGCGGCTCTCGATCGGCCTGGAGCACCCCGACGATCTGATCGAGGACCTGCGCCAGGCGCTCGCGGGCGCCTGATCCCTCCGTGCGATCCCCGCCGGCGCGGCGGAGACGACGAGCATGAGCGAGCCTCCCACCGTCAGCGTCCGGGGCCTCCTCTTCCCGAAGCGTGGCGTCTCCGCCACCGAGCTCCTGCTCGCGGCCAACGTGACCGTCGCGGCGGTCCTCTTCGCGCTCCTGGGATCCAGCTACCCCTATGCCCTGCGCGCATGGGCGGGGGAGCGCTGGATCGACGTGCACGCGCACGGCGCCTACGGCTGGCTCCTGCCGACGCTCTTCCTCCACGCGGGACCGGGGCACCTCACGAGCAACCTGCTGGCGCTGGTCGCCGCGGCGGGAGCCGTGGAATTCCTGATGGGAGGAGGATGGGCGGTCGCCCTCTATTTCCTCACCGGGCTCGGCGCCGCCTGGATCTCCTACACGGGGCACGGCGCGCCGCCGCTCAGCATCGGCGCCTCCGGGGCGATCATGGGGCTGGTCGGCTGCACGGTGTCGTTCCTCATCCGCAGGCGGCGCTCGTTCAACTACGCGCAGCGGTGGAAAGTCTGGCGGGTCTACGTCCCCCTCTTCCTCCTCGTCTTCCTCCCCACGCTGGTCCACGCCGACGTTCACGCCCACATCGGCGGATTCGCTTGCGGCCTCGCTCTCGGCTTCTTCGTTCCGCCCCATCGGCGGGTGGCGCTGCTGGCCGCGGTGGATTCGCTGCGCGACGAGGCGGACACGGAGGCGGCTGCGGGCGAGGAGGAGTTGTAGCGGCGGGAAACGTACGAAGGGCGGTGCGACCCGATGGCCGTACCGCCCTTCACCTACTGCGGAAGGGAACCGCCCGCCTCAGTTCTCCTCGGAATCTTCCGGAGTCACCAGAACGGGGCACGTGCAGCGCGGCGAGGTGCTCGAAGAGCCGGTGCATCCCGGCTTCGGGCCGCTTTCCACTTCCACGACTTCCAGATCCAGGTTCTCATTCATGGGGAGCCTCCTGCCTAGGTGGATTGGAAGAGCGGGTCGAATTACCCGCGGGCCCGAATCTTACTCCCGGCGCGAGAGGCCGTTCCAGCCTGTTTCCGCGGTTCGATCATCGGCGTCGGGCTCGGCGGCCAGGGCGCGTGTCAACATGACCCACCCGACGGCCCCGCCCGCCACGCAGAGGGCTCCCGCCACGAAGAAGACCTCGCGTATCCCCACGCGGTCGGCCACGAGCCCGGCCCATCCCATCGAGACCATCATCACCGCCAGTAGCATCGTGTCGACCGCCGACTCGACGCGTCCCAGCAAGGAGTTGGGCGTGCGGCGCTGGAGAATGGCGTTGGTCGCCGACTGCATCGGCATGGCGAAGAGCCCGAGAAGGAGGAGGCAGGCGAGGACGAAGGCGAGATCGGGGGCTACGCCCAGGAGCACCGTGGCCAGTCCGATGCCGGCGAGGCCACCGCCCACGAGGAGCGCGCTCGAACGCGACAGGCCGCTTCGCGCCGCCCACGCGCCGCCGAGCAGAAGTCCCGCGACCTGCGCCCCCCTGGCCAGCGCCACCGAGGCCGCGGGGACGTGGAGCGTATTCACCAGGAAGGGGACGAAGAGCACGGAAACCGCGCCCGTCCCGAGCGAGGCGACGGCGAACGAAATCAGGACCGCGAGGAGCACGCGGGAGCCGAACACCAGGCCCAGCCCGTCGAGGAGCTCCCGCAGGATGCCGCGGCCCTCTTCGATGGAGGGCGCATCCGCGCGCGTGGCGGCGATCCCGCCGGCGCGGATTCCCGCGACGCATCCGGCCGAGACGAGGAAGCTCGCCGCGTCCAGCACGAACGCCGGCCAGCCGCTTCCCGCGAGCGGCACCAGCACGCCGGCGAGCGCGGTCCCGATCAGGCCGCCCACGACCTGCGTCGTCTGAAGGAGGGAGTTGGCGCCGAGGAGCTCGGCGGGCGCCACCAGCCCAGGGGTGAGCGCGGCGCGCGCGGGATTGAAGAACACGCCGACGATCGCCTGGAGGAATCCGAGCAGGTAGAGGAGCCAGAGATCGCCGGGATCGCGGATCAGGAGAAATCCGAGCACCAGGGCCCCGCGCGCAAGGTCGGCGACGATCATCGTGCGGCGCCGGTCCCAGCGGTCGGCCATCACCCCGGCGAAGAGGCCGAGGCCCAGCTGCGGAACGGTGAGGACGACCGAGAGGGTCGCGATCATCGCGGCCGATCCGGTCAGCCGGTTCACGGTCAGGACCAGCGCGAGCCAGGTGAGGCCGTCCCCGGCCTGGGACACTCCGTGGGCGATCCAGAGGCGGCGGAAATCGGGGCGGCTCAGCGCGGCGCGCGCGCCGCCTCCATCCTCCGGAGCGCCGCGCGGGCTCATTCGGTGCCACTCGTCGCGGGATCCAGGTTGTCGATGTGCGCCAGGAATTCTGTGGCGTGCCGACCGCCGCTCGGCGTGCCGGCCATCCATAGGTCGGCGGGGCCGGGGAGCATCTCCGTGACGTGGACCCGCGCCGCCCGCGGAAACGAGCGGCGCATGAGATCCACGAACAGGGGCGCGTCCAGGTTGGCGTAGAACGGCTTGGGCTCGGCATCGGTGTGGACGAACAGATCGGCGGGCAGCCCGTGCGCTCGCCGCCAGCGCTGCGTCTCGAGGAAACGCTCCTCCGCCGTCGTTCCACCGGGCAGCTCGGACGCCTCGAACGCCCATCGCCTCCGGAACAGGATCACGTTTTCGAATCGGAAGCGCGGCCAGCGCCTCACTTCGGGGTGGTCGAATCCCGGCAAGAGGCCGAGCGGCTGCAGGTCTTGTCCCCCGACCATCGTGAGGAAGGAGACGAACCCCTCCGGATTGATGCCGCTCGAGATCACGGGGACGATCTCGATCCCGCGGGAGACGGAGCGCAGGTGGAAGCGGCCGGCGGCGGAGTCCCACGTCGCCGTGAGGTCGGCGAGCGGAATCGCCTCGCGCCCCTCGGTCGCGCGATCGCCCGGCAGCTCGATCTCCAGG
This sequence comes from Candidatus Binatia bacterium, assembly GCA_035631035.1. Taxonomy (NCBI): domain Bacteria; phylum Candidatus Binatota; class Binatia (SeqCode); species Binatia bacterium. Next base: position 23,687 of record DASQJL010000053.1, read on the forward strand.
GGAAAGAGCGGCGGGCGGAGCCCCGCGTTGGCGGTGCGCCCGCCGTGCATGAAGGTCACCTCGGCGAACGCGGACCCGGGGCGGGCTCGCCGCGCCCATCCCTCCTCCAGGACGCGCACGATCGGATTCTCCTCCCCCTCGACGGCCGGCCGGTGCAGGTGGGCCAGCCGCGCCACCGAAAGGCCCGCGCCGGGGAAGAGCGCGTTCAGACAGACCCGCGCCGCGCGGTCCGCGGCCGACGCAGCCGAGGGTGCCGCCACCTGGAACAGCGCCGCGCAGGAGAATCGCGGCTCGGGGGCGTCGCCGGCGATCTCGATCCAGTCCGCTTCGGACAGGAGGACTTCGTCGGCGCCGGCCGCCTCGGCCCGCCTCGCCCGCTCGGCGAAGAAATCACGCGCGCGCTCGAACGCGCGCCCGGCGGCCTCGCGCCGCGGGGAATCGGATCGGCCGGACGCCGCGGAGACGAAGGCGGAGAGCGGCGCCTGCGCGGCGGGCTCGAACAGGCCATGATAGAAGTCGAGCACCGGGATCGGCGCGTCGGGCGGGTAGCGCTTCAGGAACCGGGCGGCGAAGGTCTCGCGCGTCAGCCGCTCCGGATAGATCGCGCCGTAGAACCGCGCGTAGAGCGGGAGGAGTCGCTCGAGACCGGCGAGCAGCGCCGCGGGAAGCGATGCCTCGAATCCCGTCGCGGCATCGCAGCGGACGAGATCGTCGCCCGAGAGCGGACGGGCGTGGGGCAGGGCCTCGAGACGCGAGGCGACGCGGTCGATCCGTGCCGGGATCTCGGAGATCGGCGCCTGCGCCAGCGCGTCCACCTCCGCCTCGATCGCGAGGAGCTCGCCGGCCCAGGGCGCGCCCGGGCAGCGCGCGGCGAGCGCGCGGAGCGGCCGCCGCTCGCTCCAGGGGATCTCCACCTCGGCGATCAGCACCCCGCGCTCCACGAGCTTCGCGTAGAAGGGTGCGGTGTCCTGGCCGACGCGGGCGGAGACCGTCTCGATCACGCGCCCGGCGGGGATGCGTCCGGTCGCCTCCTCCAGGAACATCCGCAGCACCGGGTGGTCCTTGATCTCGAGACGGACCTCGTCGTCGTTCTCGCGGCGCGGGCTGGCCGGCCGCCAGAGCGTCCAGCGATCGCCCTCGCGGCGCAGCGTCGGATTGGCGCGCGGGAAGATCGCCGCGGCCGCTCCGGGCGAAACCGCGAGGCACGCCGTGATCGTCCGCGCCTCGCCGACGTGCAGGGCGAAGTCGAGCCGCGCGACCGCTCGCCCGTCCCGCACTCCAGCCGGCGCATCGCCCAGACGGCCGATGCCCGTGGCGCAGAAGAGGCCGTTGGGGCTGGTCTTCGCGGCGAAGCGCCCCAGGTAGGCGAGCACCTTGGAGGCGGCGTGGCGTTCGCGCTGGCCCCACGAGCCCGCGAGAGCGTCGGCCCGCCCCAAAAGCTCGCGCGCCGCGAGGCGAAGGCCCGCGCGAACGAAGGGATCGCGCGCCGCCGCGGCGATCGCCGCGCGTCCGCCCGCCTCGCACCTGGCATAGGCGGCCGCGTATTCGGCGCGGGCCCGCTCGACCGCGCACGCCGCGTCCCGATGCGCGCGCATCCTCGAGCCGAGCTCCGCGGAGAGAAGGGGCGCCGCCTTTGCGAGGTCCCCCTCGGACAGGGCCCGCCCGTGGTGGATCGCGCGGCGCAGTCGGAGCACGGCGCCCCGGGCCCCGGCCAGCTCCGGCGCGACCCCCGCCCCGGCCGCCTCGTAGAGGAGCGCCGAGAGGCGCTCCGCATCGGCCGCGCGCGATTCCAGTCCGTCCAGCAGCGCTCCGGCGGCGGCGCTCGCCTCCTCGCCGCGCAGCGGGGCCAGCGCCTCGAACGGCAGGCCGGCCACGCGGACGATCAGCAGGGGAGCCGTGTGCGTCATCGCGGTCAGGCGGCGGTCTTGGCGCGCTCCTCGAGCATGCGGGCCATGAAGAAGCGGAGGATCGCCTCGGGGACCGCCTCCACGCCGAGGCGGTTCGTCATCATGTGCGTGTAGGACCAGAGGAGATGGACCAGGCTTTGCCGGATGCGGCCCGCGCGATGCTCGCGCAGGATCGACTCCACGATCGGTCGCGCCTGCTCGAGGAACCGGGCCGCGACGGCGGCGGCTTCGGCTCCGCCATAGAATCGCGCGGGGTCCTCGGCCGCATCGCCGAAGAAGAGCCTCTCCAATCCGGGGCGGAGCGCCTGGAAGCGGGTCTCCAGCGCCGACAGCTCCTCCGCCTCCCACGTCTTCAGCTCGAGCGCCCAGCCGTAGCCGTACTTGTAGAAGTCGATGCGCTCCCGCGCCGAGAGCTCCGCGAGATCCATGAAGCGGTCGACCAGCGCCATCGCCAGCTCGCGGCGCGATTTCTTCAGGAGGCCGGCGCGGTCGATCCGCACGAGATCGAGACAGGCGAGCGAGTCGACGTGGAAGAGCTTCTCGGCGAGCGCCATGCCGGTCTCTCCACCGTAGCGATCGAGCTCGCGGTCGTAGCGCTGGAACTCGTGGCGCTCGATCGTGCCGTCCGACTCGAGCTCGCGCACCCGGCGCTCGACGTCCGCGCGCAGGTCCCCCTCGACCCACGAGCGGCGCCCCAGGACGCGGAACCGAAGCTGCCACTCCGGCTCGGAGAAGCGGACGAAGAAGAGGGAATCGAGGTCGGGGTGGTTCTGGATGCTGGCGGCTAGGGGTGCCACGAAGGTCTCGAGGATCGACTCGTGCCGCTCGCGAGGAACGATGAGGAGGCTGTAGAGACAGCCCTGGTCGGATGCGGGGGGAGGTTCCATGAGGGCGGAATTGTACGCTCCCGCGGCGCGCCGCGCCCACTCCCTAGGGCGATTTCCGCTCCTGCGCCTCCCGATTCGCCTGCGCGGCGCGCGTCCAGGTGACGACGTCCTCCGGACGCATCCGACCCTCCGGAGGGAGCCGCGCGTCGCGATATCCGCGCGCGAGAGCCTCGAGGTATTGCTCGCGGGACAGGAGCGTTCCCCGGCAGACCCGGTCCTCCTCCCCCGATCCGCGGCGCGCCCGCTCCAGGTCGGAGAGGAGGTATTCCCAGACCCACGAAGGCACCCGGTCTCGAGCGGAGGGGAATGCGAAGAGGAAGAGCGTGAGGTGGGCCAGCAGCACCAGCGGGTAGTCGCGGAAGCGCTGCAGGAGCCGCTGCCAGTCGAGGTCGGCGCCGCGCGCGAGGATCAGATGCGCCACGTCCGCGCCGTCGTAGCGGTCGCGCTCCATCAGAAACGCCTTCGACCAGATCATCTCCTCGGCGGGGGAGATCTTCACGCGGTGTCCCAGCACCTCGTCTTCCGACGCGTGCTCGAACCACGCCTCGTCGACCATCGCCACGCCGTTTCCGGAGCTGAAGATGACGTCCACGTAAGCCTTCCCCTTGTAAATCTTGCCCAGCCAATGGGGGAAGGTCATCTCGGTCCGGTACCCCAGCTCCGCGAAGTGCTGCAGCACCCGCTCCGCGTCGGCCGGGAGAACGAAGATGTCGAGGTCGCGCGTGGGGCGGCCCGTTCCGGTATGGCGCTTCAGGGCGTACCCTCCTCCGATGAGGAACGGGATCTGCGATTCGCACATCGAGTTGAGGACCGCCGCATAGAAGGAGACGGATTTCGGGCGCGTTTTCTGCATGGCTCGGAGGACGGCTCCAGGGTGGGGAAGCGAGGAGGATCCGATGACTGACGGCCGAGAACCGGCGCGGCTGCGAATCGCGGCGGTGGCGGACATCCACTATCCACATTCCAGTGACGCATCCACCGTGCCAGCGCTGGCGAGAGCGGTCGAGCAGGCTGACGTACTGCTGATCTGCGGCGACCTGACGCACCACGGGCTGGTCGACGAAGCGGTCGAGCTGGCGAAGCTCCTGTCCCGAATCCAGATTCCGATCCTGGCGGTCCTCGGGAACCACGACTTCCATTCCGACCAGCAGGAGGAGATCAAGCGGGCGCTCAAGGATTCTCCCGTCCAGGTCCTGGACGGGGACGCCGTGGAGATTCGCGGCGTGGGCTTCGCCGGGGTGAAGGGGTTCGCATCCGGGTTCGGCCGCCGGGTGCTCGAGCCCTGGGGCGAGCCGGTGGTCAAGCAGTTCGTCCGCGAGGCGGTCGAGGAGTCGCTGAAGCTGGGCGCCGCCCTCGCCCAGCTCCGGGCCGAGACGCGCGTGGCCCTCCTCCACTACGCTCCCATCGTCGAGACGGTGGAGGGAGAGCCCGCGGAGATCCATCCCTTCCTGGGCAGCAGCCGGCTCGAGGAGCCGCTCAACCGCATGCAGGTGTCGGCCGTATTCCACGGGCACGCCCACCATGGACGGCCCGAGGGGCGGACCAGCGCCGGCATCCCCGTCTACAACGTGTCGCTTCCCCTGCTCCGGCGCACGCAGCCGGGGGAGTCGCCGGTCCGCATCGTCACGATCGAGATAGGCGCCGCTTCACCATCTTCAGGGTGATGACCACGGCCGCGATCCCCGCGACCACCCCGAGGAGGGCGGGACCGCGGCGGCGCAGCTGCAGCTTCCAATCGGTCATCTCGTGCCGCCGGTGATCCAGCTCGTCGAGCACCGGCGTCATCTCCTCCCGGATCGCCTCCACCTCGCGCTTCAGCTCCTCGGGCGAGGCCTTCACGCCATGCGTTCCTTGGCCCATTGCACGTCCTCCTTCAGGGTCTTCTGGGTCCGTTCCAGGGGATTCTTGACGCGCTTCGACCGCGCGACGGCGGCGGCGATCCCGGCGATCGCCAGCATCGCGACGCCCACGATCAGGGCCGCCATCCACGGCGCCATGCTGGTCGCCAGCCCCAGCACCGCCGCGGCGGAGAGGAGGCCCAGTCCGAGCAGGCCGAACAGAGCCGCGACCGCGAATCCCACGATCATGGTTACGCCCGATTTCACGCTGGCGTTCACCTCCGCCTTGGCCAGCTCCAGCTCCTTCCTCAACAGCTCCGACGTCTGCCGGAAGAACTGCCCGAGAAGCTCGCCGGTCGACGCCGACTCGAGCGGGCGCGGTTCCGGCGCCGCGTCCTCCACACGTTTCGAATTCATGGATCCTCCCTCCGCCGATGCGGCGGCCTGCAAGAGTTGCGGCTCCCCCTCGATCGCGCGGGCGAGCTGCACGATTTTTCGATAAACGACCTGCCACTGCTCGTAGGGAACGTCGAGCGTCCCCAGATCGCGGCCCGCCTCGCGGACGCGCGCCAGGAGCACGCGCGAGTCCTGGTGCGCCTCGGGCTCGTTCTCGTAGACCCGCCACACGCGATGCACCTGGCGCTCGAGCTCCTGGGCGTCCGGATCGAACGTCTGGAGTCCCGGCCCCCGCGCGAACGTTTCGGCGATCAGGCCGTGGGTCCACGAAGCGCGTTTCTTGTCGCCCCGCACGAGCGCGTCGCTGGGATAGAGGGCGATCTGGAGCGACGCTCCCCGCCAGTGCGCGAGCTCCCGGGGGATGAACCCTCGCAGCGCCCGGCCGCCCATCCGTCGCAGGATCCCGGCCGGCGTCTTCATCCACCAGGGCGGCTCGGCCCGCGCGGCATCGAGATCGTTCGCCTCGATCAGGCGGTCGATCTGGTCGGCGGCCTCCCGGTACTCGTCCCCCTCGGTGATGAGGGGCACATGCTCGTCCGACCACCCGCGCAGCACGGAGACGATCCGAAGCGCCGGGACCGTGAGGAACATCACGGCGAACGCGGCGGCGAGGCCGATCGTGAGCGGAAATCCGCGAAGCACCCGCTTCACGAACGGCTCGCGCTCCGTGCCCGGGGGAGCCTTGGCGGCCACCACCAGCCCCACGATCGTAGGGATCAGAAGCGCCAGAGCGATCCAGACGATGCGCACGACGGAATCGGGCACCGACCGGGCAAGGGGGATGAAGGCCAGAAGGAACGTGGCGACCTTGGGCGCGGCGATTCCGACCAAAAGGAGCGGCCAGAGGACCGCCATGGCCACGACCCCCGAGAGGATCGTCTCCTGCCGGGACGAGGTACGGCCGAACAGGGCGATCACGGCCCAGCCGAAGATCGCATTCAGGACCTTACCGGCCGACCGTCCGAGGAATGAGAGGAACGCCTGCACCAGGACCATGGGATGACTCGATTACAAGTTGCCCTCGGGCGTCGACGCCACGGGGCCGCGAACATGAAGTCAGCGTGGCCGCCGGGCCGTTTGCCCGGCGCCGCCTCGGCACCTAGCCAATTCCATGCCTCGGCGCCCTGCGAGGATGTCAGTTCCCGCAAATCCGATAGGCGCGAGGCATCCGGCGGACGTAGGCTCGGCGCTCGACCCCCAGCGTCCGACCGCTTCCGAAAGGAGTCCTCGATGTTCCGCAGCCCCAGCTGGTTCCTCGGCGTCGCCTGCGCCGCCCTCGTGATGGCCGCGACCCCCGCGGCCGCCGGTCCCGCCGCGCCGTCGGGCCCGGGAGCGACCTTCACCGCCGGCGGCGGCGCCACGATCTGGTACGAAGTCCGCGGCGGCGGGAACGGCCGTCCGCTCGTCATGGTGAACGGCGGTCCCGGTTTCGATCACAACTACGTGCTCTGCTCCGACGCGTGGGACACGCTCGCGAAAAAGCGGCGCGTCGTCTTCTATGACCAGCGGGGGAACGGCCGGTCGGGCGCGTTGGCGAAAGAGCAGTCCTGCACCCTTGCCGATCAGATCGCCGATCTGGACGCGCTGCGCGAGCAGCTGCACGCCGAGACGATCGATCTCCTGGGGCACTCCTGGGGCGGGTATCTCGTCATGGCCTACGCGGCCCGGCATCCCCAACGCGTCGCGCACCTGCTCATCGTGGACTCCGCCGCTCCCAAGTGGGCCGACACGGAGTTCATCTTCAAGTACATCTTCCCGGAAGGGATCGATCGCCAGGGGGTGCTGGATTTCGCCGACGCTCTCGGCGACAGCGCCTCCGGCCGCCAGAGCCTGGCCGAATACCTCCGGATGCTCTTCGTCTCCGAGCAGAAGCGCGACGAGTTCATGAAGAACGCGGATCGCTATCACTACAGCCGGTCGGTCAACGAGGCGCTGAACGCCGACCTCGCCAAGTACGACATGTGGCCGGTGCTCCCGACCCTCGCGATGCCGACGCTGGTCCTGACGGGGCGCTACGACATCAACGTCGCCCCGAGCACGGCATGGAAGATCCACAAGGCGATCCCCGGTTCGGGCTGGCAGGTGTTCGAGAAGAGCGGACACCTGCCCTACTTCGAGGAGCCCGAGAAGTTCGTGCGCGTGGTCGAGGACTTCCTGGGCGCGCCGGCCGCACGGGCCGCCTCCGTCGATCACTGAGATCCGGCCGCCGGTCGCCGGGCGGCCATGGAAAGGGGCGGGGCATGGATGAGGTCAAGGTCACCTGCAAGTCGATGGGATCGGGCGCGGCGCTGGGGCCGCTCTGGTTCATCGGCTGGCTGTTCACGATCGGCTATCTGAAGCTCGCCTTCTGGAAGGGCGTCCTGGCGCTGGTGGTCTGGCCCTACTACCTGGGGGTCTTCTTCCGGAAGTAGCTCACCGGCCTCCCATTAAGGAAGGTCCCGATCCTGCCGATACCGTCAGGACGAAAGGGGGACCTCCTCATGCTCCGTCGATGGCTGCCGATCCTCGTGACGGGCGCGCTCCTGGCCGGGTGCGCGGGCTCGTCCAAGCTGTCCCAGAAAAGTGAAGAGAAGCTCGCGAGCGGCGACGCCTGGAAGGCCTGGCAACTCGCCACCCGCGCCCTCGACAAGGAGCCGGGAAATCCGCGGGCGCAATCGGCCGCGGCCGCGGCCGGGACGGCCATCGTCCAGGACTGGCAGCGGAAGATCCGCGACCTGGCCCAGCTGGACAGCCTGAACGCCGCCGAGGAGGTGCTGAAGCTCGCCGAGTTCCGGCTGAACGCCGCGCACTACGCCACCGTGCCGGTCGGGCCCGGCTGGCCCGCCGAGGAGAACGCGCTCCGGCGCGCCGCGGCCCGCGTCCACTACCAGGCCGGGCAGGAAGCGGCCGCGTCCAAGCGTCCGAAGAAGGCGTGCCTGGAGTACACCGAGGCCTCCCGCTTCGTGAACGACTACCGCGACGTGGGCCGGCGGATCGACCGCACCCTGGCGGACGCCACGACGCGCGTGGCCCTCGCGCCCTTCCGGACCACCTCCGAGGATCCGGCCTTCGGCGCGCAGGTGGCCCAGGCGTGGCAGGACGAGCTGGCCGAGGAGATGGCGCCTCCCGCCGCGCAGTTCACGAAGGTGCTGGGCGGCGACGCCATGCGACGCTCGATGACCGTCGCCGAGCTGGAGGACCTCTCGCGCAACGACGCCCTTCGCATGGGGCGGCGCATGGGGGCCCAGCGCGTGGTTTGGGGAACGGTCGGGCCGGTGAAATCGTCGACCCAGTTCCACCTGTTCCGGGACACGGTCTACCGCCGCGTCGTGGATCACGACAAGGACGGCCACGAGATCGCGCGCTGGGTGGACGTGCCGATCGAGGTCGTCTCGCGGACGCGCGACGTGACGGCGGGCGTCGATTACGAGGTGATCGAGACCACGAGCGGGACGTCGCTCCTCCATCGGCACCTGGATCGGAGCACCTCGGCGCGGGTGGTGTGGACCTCGTACCAGCCGGAAGGGGATCCCGCCTCCTACTCGCTGGTCTCCGAAGAGGTGCGGAATTCCAATCCCGACCGCGCGCGCGACGTGGAGAAGCGGTGGGCTTCCGTGTGCGGCAGCGCGGTGACGCTGGCCCAGGTGCTCGAGGAGCGGAAGCGCACCGGCTCGTCCGGCCAGTCCGCGCGCGAGGCGATCGGCCGGTTCGCGGCCGGAGCCGCGTTCGTCATGCTCCAAGACCTGCCACCGGCCGAGGACCTGGCTCTGGCGGCCCTGCAGCACGGCTCGGCGCCCCTGCGGGAAGACCTCCTGAAGCTGGACCCGGTGGACGACGTGGATCTGGGGACGTCGGACGAACCGGACGACGAGCCGGTCACCCGCCAGCGGTGAACCGCAAGGCGCTCATCACCATCGGCATGATCGCGGGGTCGGCGCTCGGAGGCTGGGTTCCCAGCCTCTGGGGCGCCGATCCCTTCTCGTTGTGGCCCATCGCGCTCTCGATGCTCGGCGGCTTCGCCGGCATCTGGGCCGGCTACCAACTCTCGCGAGCGTAAGATCTCCCCTGCGGGGAGGGCTCTGAAGCACCCCGTTCCAATCGTTCCCAACCAGTTGTAGACTTCCCCCGATCCAATTCCCCAGGCTGCCGGATACCGGAAAATCCGCAGACACCGCCACCGCGCCGAAACCTTCGGCGCCGGAGCGCCGTACTTCTTTCGCGTTCCAGAGGTCCTGAAGCCGTTGACTCAGAAGAGATTGGAGGTCGTTGGGCCATGAAGAACAAGCGCGTCTGGATCGCCGTGGGCGCCGTGCTCCTGCTGGTCGTCGCCAGCGTCGTGGCGATGAAGAGCCGCGGGAGCAAGCCGCCGGAGGTCCAAACGGCCAAGGTCGAGCGCCGGAAGATCGTCCAGAAGGTCAGCGCCACCGGCAAGATCCAGCCCAAGACCAAGGTCGACATCAGTGCCGACGTCAGCGCCAAGATCATCAAGCTACCCATCGTCGAAGGCCAGTGGGTCAACAAGGGGACGTTCCTCGTCGGGCTCGATCGCGAGCGCTACCAGGCCGCCGTCGAGAACGCCGAAGCCGGCGTGAGCTCCGCCGAGGCGAACGCGGCCCAGGTGAAGGAAAGCCTGGTGCGGGCCGAGAGCGAGTACAAGCGCTCCAAGCAGCTCCTCGACGGCAAGCTGGAGTCGCCCTCGGCCTTCGAGGCGAAGCAGGCCGAGTACCAGTCCGACGTGGCGCGCTACAAGGCAGCCCTCGACCAGGTCGCGCAGGCGCGGGCCGCGCTCAAGCAGGCTCGGGTCGACCTCTCCAAGACCACCATCTTCGCCCCCATGGCCGGAACGGTCAGCGCGCTCAACAAGGAGCAGGGGGAGATCGCGCTCGGCTCACAGTTCCAGAAGGACGTCATCGCCACGGTCGCCGACCTCTCGGCGATGGAAGCGCAGGTCAAGGTGGACGAGAACGACGTCATGTCGATCGCCGTCGGCCAGCCCGCGGACATCGAGGTGGACGCGCTGCCCGGCCAGACGCTCCACGGGGTGGTGTCCGAGATCGGAAGCAGCGCGATCTCGGCGGCCCAGGGGACGACGGAGGCCAAGACGGAGTTCGAGATCAAGATCGCGATCACCGACCCGCCCAAGACGCTTCGCCCGGGGATGACCGCGAGCGCCGAGATCATCACGAAGACCAACGCCAGCGCACTCAGCGTGCCGCTGCAGGCCGTGGCCGCCCGAAGCGTGGACCAGCTCGCGGTGAAGGGGCAGAAGCGGAAGGACGCCGAGACCCGCTACAAGCCCGATCACGACGGCTTCGTCGAGGTGGTCTTCTGCATCGAGAACGGCAAGGCGATCGCCAAGCAGGTCAAGACCGGCATCCAGGGCGACGACCTGATCGAGATCGTGGACGGGCTCAAGGAGGGGGACCAGATCGTGACGGGCAGCTATCGCGCGATCTCCAAGGACCTCGACAACGGCGCCGTCGTGACCATCAACAACAACAAGAAGCCGGAGCGGAGCCAGGACCAGCGCGGCTCGCAGGGATAACGGCATGACCCCCGCCGACGGGATCACCCTTTCGCTCCAGGACATCGTCAAGACCTACGACATGGGCGCCGAGAAGGTGCGCGCCCTGGACGGGGTGTCGCTGGACGTCGCCCGGAACGAGTACGTGGCGATCATGGGGCCCTCGGGGTCCGGGAAGTCGACCTTGATGAACCTGATCGGCTGCCTGGACACGCCGACCTCGGGGCGCTACTACCTGGAGGGGCAGATGGTCGCCTCGATGGCCGAGAACGATCTCGCCGAGATCCGGAATCGACGGATCGGGTTCGTCTTCCAGACCTTCAACCTGATTCCGCGCGCGAACATCTTCCACAACGTGGAGCTTCCGCTGGTCTACGCCGGCGTGCCGCGCGCCGAGCGGCGCGCCCGCGCCGAGGAGGCGCTGACCAAGGTCGGATTGGGCGAGCGCATGAAGCACCGCCCGAACGAGCTCTCCGGCGGGCAGCGCCAGCGCGTGGCGATCGCGCGGGCGCTGGTCGTGGGCCCCTCGATCCTCCTCGCGGACGAGCCGACCGGAAATCTCGACAGCAAGACCGGAGACGACATCATGGCCATGTTCGACGAGCTGCACGCGGCGGGCCAGACCATCATCGTGGTCACGCACGAGGAGTACATCGCCGAGCGCGCCCATCGGACCGTGCGCCTCCGCGACGGCAAGATCGAGAGCGACGTGGCGAGCGGGTCCTCCGGCAAGGGCCGCGGCCCGGCGCCGCCCCCGCGCGCGTCGAACGTCGAAGCGCGCGCCGAGGTCCTGGCGGGATGAGATCGAACCTCGGCCTCGGCGAGTCGTTCCACATCGCGATCCGGGCCATCCGGGCCAACAAGGCGCGCGGCGTCCTCACCACCCTCGGCATCGTGATCGGAATCGTCGCGGTCGTGCTCACGATGACCGCGGCGAACGGGCTGCAGAACAAGTTCCGGGAGAGCTTCTCCTCGGTCGGCGCCGACGTGCTCTACGTCTCGCGCATGCCGTGGGTCATCATGAACGACTTCTTCCTCTATCGGAACCGCCCCAATCTCGAGCTCCGCGAGGCGCAGGCGCTGGAGACCAGTCTGCGCGGGCGCGCCATCGTGAACCCGTCGCTGTCGAACGAGTTCGATGTCAAGTACCGGGACGAGACCATGGAGGGGGTGCGGATCGTCGGCACCACCGAGAAGCAGATGCGCATGGGTGGCGCCCAGCCCCAATCGGGCCGTTTCCTGATGCCCTTCGACATCCAGTACAAGAAGAACGTCTGCGTCATCGGGACGGACGTGGCAGGGGGGATCCTCAAGGGCATGAATCCGCTCGACAAGGAGATCCAGATCGGTCGGAGCCGGTTCCGGGTGATCGGCTTGATGGAGAAGCAGGGTGGCAGCTTCATCGGTGGCGGGCCTAATTTCGACCGGCAGATCTACGTTCCGATCACCACGTATGTGCGCGCATTCGGCGGCGACCACGGCCACCAGGACGTGATGATCGCGGTGAAGGCGCCGGCCCAGGAGCAGCTGGGTGACCTCGAGTATCAGTTGATCGGCGAGATGCGCTCGATCCGGAAGCTCCGGCCCACCCAGCCCGACAACTTCTCGATCAACAAGATGGACACGCTGGTGGGCGGCTTCAACCGGACGATCGGGGTCGTGCTCTTGGTCGGACTCATCGTCACGAGCATCTCGCTGTTCGTCGGCGCCGTCGGCGTCATGAACATCATGTTCGTATCGGTCACCGAGCGGACGCGCGAGATCGGCGTGCGCAAGGCGATCGGCGCCACGCGCAAGAGCATCCTCCTCCAGTTCCTCTTCGAGTCCTCGGCCATCTGCCTCATGGGAGGCGCGATCGGGATCCTGCTCGCGGCGCTCCTCACCGCGGTGCTCAACGCCACCCTGATGCCGGCCTCGCTCTCCGTCCCGATCCTCGTCATCGCGGTCGCCGTGTCGGTCGCGGTCGGCGTGCTCGCGGGCGTGCTGCCGGCCTACCGGGGAGCGCGGCTCGATCCGATCGAGTCGCTCCGCTATGAATAGCCGCCGGCGGGGCCCCTCCTTGCTGCACGCGCTCGATACGCTGTTCATGTCGATGGGGGCCATCGTCAGCAACAAGCTCCGCTCGACGCTGACCCTGGTCGGCATCGTCGCGGGCGTCGCGTCGATCATCGCGGTGATGACCGCGATCTCGGTGGTGCAGGGGACCATGGAGCGCGAGATGAGCGTGCTGGGGGCCCAGGTCTTCCAGGTTCAGAAGTGGCCCGCCGGCGGCTTCCACGGCGCCGCCGAGCGCCGCAAGGCGATGAAGCGCCCGCCGCTCACGCTGGAGAACGCCGCCGCCATCCGGGACCACGTCTCGAGCGTCGACCTGGTCGGCTCGGAGCTCTGGGACTTCGGCTTCGCGGCCTCGTACCATGGGGTCACGACCAACCCCAACCTCTCCATCTGCGGCGGCACGCCCGAGTACCCGCCCAACAACACGCACTACGTGGGCCTGGGGCGGAACCTGTCGCCCATCGACATCAAGGCGGCGCGCAAGGTCGCGGTGATCGGCTTCGCCATCGCGAAGAAGCTCTATCCCTTCACCGATCCGATCGGCAAGGAGATCCGCGTCGACGGCCGGAAGTACGAGGTGATCGGCGTCTTCGACGAGAAGAAGTCGGCTTTCGGCGGAAACTTCGACAACTACGTCCTGATTCCGGTCACGACCTTCGTGAACACGTACGGCCTGATCGGGCGCGACGGCTTCGCCCGGTCGGTGAACATCACCGTCCGGGCCAAGACGCCCGAGCTGACCCAGGACGCGATCGAGGAGACGCGCCAGGTGCTGCGGCGCGACCGGGGGTTGAGGCCGGGGCAGGAGGACAACTTCGAGTTCTTCAGCAGCTCCAGCCTCATCACCCAGTTCAACAAGATGAGCATGGGGGTGAAGCTCGCGGCGTTCGTGATCGGCATCATCGCGCTGGTCGTGGCCGGCATCGGCATCATGAACATCATGCTCGTGGCGGTGACCGAACGGACCCGCGAGATCGGGATCCGGAAGGCGCTGGGCGCCAAGCCCGCGAGCATCCTCACGCAATTCCTCCTGGAAGCGGTGATCCTCTGCAATATCGGGGGCGTGGTCGGCGTGCTCGCCGGATTCGGGATGGGGAACCTCGTCGCGGTCTTCGCCCACTTCGACGTGCGCGTTCCGATGGAATGGGCGTTCATCGGAATTCTATTCTGCTCCGCCGTGGGGATCGGCTTCGGCATGCTCCCCGCGATCCGCGCCTCGCGGCTCAACCCGATCGACGCCCTTCGGTACGAGTAGTCTGCCTCGGTTCTTGATGGGCCGCGGGAACCCTGCTACGGTTTTCGTCCCATGCGCGGACTGAGGCTCCTTCCCCTGCTCCTGGCGGCAGCGTTTCCGCTGGCCCGGCCCCTGCCGCTGCTCGCCGCCCCCGACGTGCCGCCCTGGGGGCTGAACCTCGAGTACCTGGACCGCTCCGGCAACCCGGGCGACGACTTCTACGTCTACGCCAATGGCGGCTGGCTCAAGGCGGCCGCGATTCCACCGGACCGCCCGTCGTCCGGCGCGGGGCTCGAGATGAGTCTCCGGAACGAAGACCGCATGAAGGCGATCATTGCGGACCTCCACGCGCGGCCGACCCTCACCGACGAGGAGAGGAAGCTCCGCGACCTCTACGACGCGTTCGTGGACCGGAAGGGGATCGATGCGGCCGGGATGAACCCCTCAGCCGGCGACCTCGCTCGCATTGCGCATGCGGATACGCCCGAGGCGATCGTCGCGCTGATGAGCGATCCCTCGCTCCGGCTGGGCGGGCCCTTCTCCATGCGGATCGACGCGGACGACAAGAACCCGAACGCCTACGTCGTGTTCGTCGGCCAGTCGGGGCTGGGGATGCCCGACCGCGACTACTATCTCCGGGACGACAAGGAGATCGTCGCGACGCGCGAGGCGTACAGGAAATACCTCGCCCGGATGCTTGCCCTCGCCGGCTTGGACGCCGCCCCGGCCCGGGTCGACGCGATCTTCGCGGCCGAGCACGACATCGCGGCCGCGTCCTGGCCCGCCGCCGACCGGCGCGACGCCGACCGGACCTACAATCCGATGGCCATCCCCGAGCTCGCGAAGCTCGCGCCCGGCTTTCCCTGGAGCGCCTGGTTCCAGGCGGCGGGGATCCCGGCGCGCGCACCGGCGGGAGATCGGCGCCTCGTCGTCGCCGAGAAGTCGGCGTTCCCGCCCATCGCCCAGGTGTTCGCCGCAACGCCGGTCGCGGTCTGGCGGGACTACCTGACCGTTCGCTACCTCCACGCGTTCGCGGCGTACCTCCCGCAGGCCGTGGACGACGCGGACTTCGACTTCTACGGCACCGCCCTCGGGGGCCGGACGAAGCAGCTCGACCGGGAGACGCGCGGCGCCCGCCTCCTCGACACGCGGATGGGGGAGGCGCTGGGCAAGCTCTACGTCGCGAAGTACTTTCCGCCCGAGGCCAAGGCCAAGATCCAGGCCCTCGTGAAGAACCTCCTCGCCGCCTACACGGAGGATCTCAAGACGCTCCCCTGGCTCACCGAGCCCACGCGCGAAAAGGCGATGGAGAAGGTTCGGAAGTTCACGGTCAAGGTCGGGTATCCGGACCAGTGGCGGGACTACTCGTCCCTCGCGGTCGACCGCGGAGACCTGGTCGGCAGCGTGAAAAACGCGATCCGGTTCGCGTGGAACCGCGACGTCAAGCGGATCGACGGTCCCGTGGACAAGACGGAGTGGGGCATGACGCCACCGACGGTGAACGCCTACAACAATTCGACCGCCAACGAGATCGTCTTCCCGGCGGGAATCCTCCAGGCGCCCCAGTTCGATCCCCAGGCCGACGACGCGGTGAACTACGGCGCGATCGGCGCGGTGATCGGCCACGAGATCAGCCATGGGTTCGACGATCAGGGCTCCAAGTACGATGCGTCGGGGGTGCTGCGCAGCTGGTGGACCGAGGAGGATCGCAAGCGGTTCGACGCCCAGACGAGCGCGCTCGCCGCCCAGTACGATCAGTACGAGGGTCTTCCGGGGCTGCACGTGAACGGGAAGCTCACACTGGGGGAGAACATCGCCGACCTCGCGGGACTCGTGATCGCGCATAAGGCCTACCGGATCTCTCTGGGCGGCCAGGAGGCTCCGGTGCGGGACGGACTGACCGGCGACCAGCGCTTCTACCTGGGCTACGCCCAAAGCTGGCGCTCGAAAGTGAAGGAGGGCACGAACCGGCAGCGGCTCCTCTCCAATCCCCACAGCCCGCCCGAGTTCCGCGTGAACGGCGTGGTCCGGAACGACGACGGCTGGTACGCCGCGTTCCCCGCCGTCACGGCCTCCTCGAAGTACTACCTTCCTCCCGAGAAGCGGGTCCACCTCTGGTGAGCGCCGCGCGGGTCTCCATTCCCTGAAGCGCCGGGACCGCTGATCGTGGAGCCGCGGGTCCTCCTGGCGCCGCCGCGGCTCGCGGACGAGGCGGCGCTGCTCCAGATGAACCGCGCGAGCGTCGCGTTCCACAAGGGGCGCGCTTTCACGCCGACCACGCACGAGCACTACGCGCGCTACCTCGCCGCCTGCCGCCAGCCGAACTTTCTCGGGCTCCTCATCAAGCGGCGCGCCGACGGCGCCGTGGTGGGCGCGGTCGAGCTGAGCCAGATCGTGCTGGGCGTCTTTCGCAGCGCGTACCTCGGCTACTACCTCGGCGCGGCGTACGCGGGGCAGGGACTCATGACCGAAGCGATCGCGCTGACCTTGAACCATGCGTTCACGACGATGGGGCTGCACCGCGTGGAGGCCAACATCCAGCCGGACAACGCGGCCTCGCTCGCGCTGGTCGCGAAGCTGGGGTTCGTGCGGGAGGGCTACTCGCGCCGCTACCTCAAGATTCGCGGCCGCTGGCGCGATCACGAGCGCTGGGCGATCCTGTGCGAGGACTGGCGGAAGCGCCGGCGGTAGGAAGGCTCGGCGTGGGCGCTAGAAGCTCTTCTGGATGATTCCTCCGAAGATGTCGGTCCATGCGTGCAGGATCATCCCGGGCTTGAGGCTCCGCCGCCAGAGAGCCAGCGCGCCGAAGAGCGCGCCGTACACCGTGATGAAGAGCATATTGCGCACGCCCTGGTAACCGTGCGAGATGCCGAAGATCACGGCCTGGAGGGCCACGGCGGCGATGCCGCTGCCGGTCAGGGCGTGGAACTGGCGCTGCAGGTAGCCGCGATAGACCACCTCTTCGCAGAAGCCCGCGGACAACGAGAGCAGAATCCAGACCGCGATCTCGGCGACCCCGCGGGGGAGCATGTTCTCGACGGCCTTCGCGGTCTGGGCCCTGGTGAAGTGGTCCACGACGCCGGAGCCCGCGGTCCAGATTGCGAACACCGCCAGAGCGATTGCGACGTCCCGCAGCACGTCCTTCCAGCCGGTCCATCGGCGCCCCAGGATCTCGCGGAACGGCGTTCCGCCCTTGCGAAGACCCACCATGACGTAACGGACGAGCGCCCACTCGGCGACGAGGAGCGCCAGGTAGAGCGGCAAGGTTGAGCCGCGGGATGCGGGTGGGGGAGTCTGGGCCGCCACGTGCTGCCCGTACACGCCGTACGCCGCGATCGCGAACAGGATCGCGATCAGGATCACGGTGTGGCGGACCGGCGCCAGCAGGCGCCGTTCTGCGGGGGTCGCTACGCTCGGCGCCAGCGGTTCCGTCATGGGGAAGGCTCCCGGTGTTTGCGCGCGACCCGAAGATCCCGGAGCGCGCTCGAGGTCTCTCGCGCCCAGCGGAGGGCGGCACGGGAGTGAAGCTCGCCATAAGCCACCACGGCGAGCCAGTAGGGAAGGCTGGGATGATCGCGCCGCTCGTCGAGGAGCTGTCGGCGGATGCGGCGGAATTCGCGCCCATGCGCCGCTTCCTTCGTCGCGAGCTGCTCGAGCCATGCGATCTCGCCGCCCCCCTCGCCCGGGGCGCCGAAGAAGAGCTTGAGCAGGAGCTCGTTTCGAACGGGGGCGGGGCGCGGCGGCTCCGCCCGCCATGCCGCGAGCGCGCGGCGTCCCTTCGCGGTGATCTCGTAGACGCGGCGCTCCCGCCCCCCCGGCGGGGTCCCCGGCTTCACCCGGATCAGGCCCTCCCGGGAGAGCTCCCGCAGCGCCGGGTAGATCTGGCCGTAACTCTCGCTCCAGAAGTAGCCGATGCTCGCCGCGACTTCCTTCCGGATGTCGTAGCCCGACATCGGCTCGAATCCGAGAAGGCCGAGAATGGCGAAAGGGGTCGACCGCGATCGCGTTGACATATCTAAAAGATATATCGCGGCGCCGGACGTGTCCACCCCCAAACGAAAGGGCCCCGGACAGCGGGGCCCCTCGTGCCAGCGGATGCCGCGCGCGCTAGTCGGGCATTCCGTGGCGAATCAGGATGAACTCGCAGCCCCCCTCGGTGGCGGCGGGCCGGTGGACGGCGCCCTCCACCGAGCGGTGATAGTCGCCGTAGCCCAGCTTTCGTCCCTCGCAGAGGCAGTCGCCCCGCAGGATGAAGATCTCCTCGGCGCCGACGTAGCGATGGCCGGGGTAGGCGGCGCCCGGATCCAGCTGCACGAGCGTGATCTCGATGTGATGCGCCGGGTCGCGCATCAGCCGCTTGTACCGCATGCCGGGGCCGGTGTCGGTCCAGCGGCGCTCCACGACGCGGAT
This sequence comes from Candidatus Binatia bacterium, assembly GCA_035631035.1. NCBI lineage: Bacteria > Candidatus Binatota > Binatia (SeqCode) > Binatia bacterium. The sequence continues at coordinate 41,977 of DASQJL010000053.1, forward strand.
GGTGTCCGCGGCGCACATCGAGCCGACGTCCGGCGCCTCGCCGGTGCCCGCGGAGGGGGCGCATTCGCGCAGGGTGAACAGAATGCATCCCGCCTCGGTGCGGCCGTCCACCGCGGCGCCCACCGTCCGGTGGAAGTCGCCCTCCTTGAGGCGCTCTCCGTCGGCCTCGAATTCGCCCGAGACGACGTACACCTCCGGTCCGAGCAGCTCGGGCGCGCCCGCCGTCACCGCCCCGGCGGGAAACCGCACGAGGCGCGCCTCGATCCGGTCGGTGGGATCCACGTAGAGCCGGCGCACCTCGCCCGGCCCGCATGCGGCCGGCTCCCAGCGGAGCCGGCTCGACGTCAGGAAATAGAAGCCCTTCTCCTCGGTTCGATCGCCCATCGTGTTCGGCATGGCTCACCCCTCCTCGGCTCGACCACCTCGAGATTCAGGTTCTGCCCGCGGCCCGGCTCGCGCAAGCGGTACCAAAGTAGGATGGCGGCGGGCGACGGCGCCGGCCACGCGCCTTGTCGCGCGCGCCGGCATGAGGTAGGGTCCGAACGGCCGCTTGTCCTTTTTTCCGAAGCGCGTCGATTCGAACGCCGTCCCACACCCGGGAAGGGGCCGTCCGATCTTCTGGTTTCTGGCTTCCGCAGGAACGCTCGTCCTATCGGGGCTCGTTTCATGGATCGTTCCCCGCGGCTGCACCGGCGCGCGGACCGGCGCGGGGGGAGCGGTCGTCGGATGCGCGCTGGGACTGGTGCCGGCGGTCCGCGTGCTGCTGGGCCACCCCGCGGAATCGCTCCGTCTCCCCTGGAGCGTTCCCCTCGCCTCCTTCAGCCTCGAGATCGACGCGCTCTCGGCATTCTTCCTCGTGGCGATCTTCGGCCTGTCCGCGCTCGCCGCCGCCTATGGAGGCGGCGCCTGGCGTGCCGGGCCGGGGCGCCGCGGCGCCGCCGCATGGCTCGCCTTCAACCTGCTCGTCGCCAGCATGGCGCTTGTCGTGGCCGCCCGAAACGGAATCCTCTTCCTCTTCGCCTGGGAGATGATGACGCTCGCATCGTGGTTCCTCGTCACGCTGCACCACGACCGGGACGAGGCGCGGCGCGCGGGCCGCATCTACCTGATCGCCGCGCACATCGGCACGGCGTTTCTCCTCGTCTTCTTTCTGGGGCTCGCCGGAGTGGCGCCCACGCTGGATTTCGGCCTGAGCGGTGCCCCGGCCGCTTCGACCCCCGCGGCGGGCGCCTTCCTCGGCCCCTCTGCGCTCTTCCTGCTCGCCGTCGTGGGCTTCGGCACGAAAGCGGGCTTCATGCCGCTCCACATGTGGCTCCCCGAAGCGCATCCCGCCGCGCCGGCGCACGTTTCCGCCGTGATGTCGGGCGTGATGATCAAGATGGGGATCTACGGGCTCCTCCGGATGCTGCCCTACCTGGGACCGCCCCCCGCCTGGTGGGGGTGGCTCCTGATCGCGATCGGCCTCGTCTCGGGAATCCTCGGGGTGCTCTACGCGCTCGCCCAGCACGAGCTGAAGCGGCTCCTCGCCTACCACAGCATCGAGAACATCGGCATCATCGCCGGCGGCATGGGGCTCGGGCTTCTCGGCACCGCGTACGGGACGCCCTTCCTGGCCGCTCTCGGCTTCTCGGGCGCGCTGCTCCACGTCTGGAATCACGCCATGTTCAAGGGGCTCCTCTTCCTGGGAGCGGGATCGGTGATCCACGCGACCGGGACGGGCGAGATCGAGCACCTGGGGGGACTCCTTCGCCGCATGCCCTGGACCGGGGCGGCGTTTCTGACCGGCGCGCTCGCGATCTCCGGGCTTCCGCCGCTCAACGGCTTCGTGAGCGAGTTCCTGATTTACCTGGGATCGTTCCAGGCCGCCGCCGCCGCGCCGGGGTCGATGGCGCTGGCGGGGATGGCGCTGATCGCTGGGCTCGCGCTGATCGGGGGGCTGGCCGCGGCGTGCTTCGTGAAAGCGTTCGGCATCGCGTTCCTCGGCGAGCCACGGAGCGCCCGGGCGTCCGAGGCGCGCGAGTCGGGCGTTCTTCTGCGCGCGCCGATGGCGATCCTCGCGGCCCTGTGCCTCGCGATCGGGCTTATGGCGCCGTGGCTGCTCCCGCTCCTCCAGCCGGCGCTCCCGTACGGCGCGGCGTTTCCCGCACCCGCGCTCGCCGCCGGATTCGGCACGGCCACGACGATTCTGACGCGCGTCACGGCGGTCGCCGGGCTCTTTCTCCTGCTCGTCCTGGCGGCGGTCGTGCTGCGACGGGCGCTGCTGGCCCGCCGCGGCGTCCGGCGGAGCGGAACGTGGGACTGCGGCTACGCCCTGCCGACGCCGCGCATGCAGTACACCGCATCCTCCTTCGCGCAGCCGATCCTCGAAGTCTTCGCGCCGCTCCTGGGCACGCGCGTCTCCTCGCTCAAGCCGATGGGCCTCTTTCCGGACAAGGCGTCGCACGCCACGGAAACGCCGGACTCGTTCCGCGAGCGGGTCGTCGCTCCGATCGCGGCCGAGGTCGCGCGCCGCGTCGCCCCCTTCCGGAGGATCCAGGAGGGGAGGGTGCAGGTGTACGTGCTCTACATCGCCCTCACCCTGGTCGCCGTTCTCGTCTATCAGTTCCTGGTGAACCCATGAATCCGGAGGGCCTCGGCGGACCCGTTCTCGCCATCCTCTTCGCCCCTCTCTTCCTGGGCCTGATCCAGCGCGCCAAAGCCTTCTTCGCGGGGCGAACCGGCCCCCCGCTCCTCCAGCTCTACTACGACTTGGGCAAGCTGCTCCGGAAGAGCGCGGTGTTCAGCCGCACGACGACCTGGGTCTTCGGACTCGGCCCGGTCGCGGGCGTCGCCGCGGTGCTCGCGGCGCTCACGCTCCTGCCGCAGGGCGGCCTTCCGGCGCTGTTCGCGTTCCCGGGCGATTTCGTCCTGCTCCTCTATCTCCTCGGCACGGCGCGGTTCCTCACGATGGCCGCGGCGCTCGACACCGGATCCAGCTTCGAGGGGATGGGGGCAAGCCGCGAGGCGGCGTTCTCCGCCCTCGCCGAGCCGGTCCTCCTGCTCTGCCTGGCGGCGGCCGCGCGGGTCTCGGGGCGCACCTCGTTGAGCGGAATCGTGGGCGGCCTCACGGAAGCCGACTGGCAGCGCGGCGCTCCGGTTCTCGTCCTCGTCGGGGCGGCGGTTCTCGCCGTCCTGCTCGCGGAGAACGCGCGCATCCCCGTGGACGATCCGAGCACGCATCTGGAGCTGACCATGATCCACGAGGCGATGGTGCTGGACCACGGCGGGCCGGACCTGGCGATGATCCTCTGGGGCGCGGCCCTCAAGCTCTGGGTGATGGGGGCGCTCCTCGTGGGGCTCCTCCTTCCCGTGCGCACGGGGATCCTCGCGCTCGACGGGGGCGCCTTCCTCCTGGCGATGGCGGTCCTCGCGATCGTGATCGGAATCGTCGAATCGACGATCGCGCGCCTTCGCATGAACCGCGTGCCTCAGTTCCTGGTCGGGGCCGGGGCGTTCGCCGTGGTCGCGATCGCGCTCATCCTGAGATAGGACCATGCGCCTCCTCCTGGACACGATCATGGTGCTCCTCGTCTTCACGAACCTCCGCCTGCTCGGGCTGAGCCGGCTGAACGCGAGCATCCGGACGGTGGCGGTGCAGGGCGTGCTGCTGGGCGTGACCGCCATCCTGGCGAACGCGGGGCACCTGACGGCGCCGTTCGTCGCGATCGGCGCCGCCGGCATCGTGCTCAAGGGGATCGTCTTCCCCTGGCTCCTGTTCCGCGCGCTTCGCGGGGCGAAGATCCGGCGCGAGGTGGAGCCCTTCGTCGGCTACGTCCCGTCGGTGCTCGCCGGCGTCGGCGCCTTCCTGACCGCCCTTTGGGTCGCGCGCCGCCTGCCGCTCCCGGCCGCGGCGGCTTCCGACCTCCTCGTCCCCACGTCGCTCTCGATCCTGTTCGTGGGGCTCTTCCTCGTGGTGAGCCGGAAGAAGGCGGTGAGCCAGGCGCTCGGCTACCTGGTCTTCGAGAATGGGATCTACGCCTTCGGCGTGGGGATCGCCTACCAGGCGCCCGTGCTCGTCGAGATGGGCATCCTGCTCGACGTCTTCGTTGCGGTGTTCGTCATGGGGATCACGGTGTTCCACATCAGCCGCGAGTTCGACAGCATCGACACCACCCGGCTCGCGGCGCTCAAGGAGTAGCGGTGCTCTCCGCGCTCGTTCTGATCCCGGCCGCGGCCGGCCTCCTGGCCTTCTTCCTCCGGCCGGCTTCGTGGCGTCGCGCGCTCCTCCTCCTCACGGCGGTCGCGCACGCGGGGCTCACCGCTTCGCTCTGGGTTCGGGCCCCCGGCTCCGGATGGGGCGGCGCGCTCGCGCTGGACGCGATCGGCCAGCTCTTCCTCACGATCACGAGCGGGCTCTTCCTGGCCGCGGCGGTCTATGCCGTGGGGTATCTCGGCCGCGAGTTCCCGGGAGCGCGGGAGGACTTCGTCGAGGGGTTCCGTTTCACGAACGCCCCGGAGGCGGTGTTCACCGGATGCCTCCTCTTCTTCCTCGCCACGATGACCCTCGTGGTCGTGAGCGACCATCTCGGGCTCCTGTGGGTCGCCATCGAGGCGACCACGCTCGCCAGCGCGCCGCTCATCTACTTCCACCGCCATCACCGCTCGCTCGAGGCGACCTGGAAGTACCTTCTCATCTGCTCGGTGGGGATTGGCCTCGCGCTGCTCGGGAACTTCTTTCTCGTGGTGGCCGCGACCGCGCCGGGCGGCGCCAGCCTGCCGCTGAGCGCGCGGCTCCTGACCGCGCAGGCGGCCTCGCTGCAGACGCCCTGGCTCAAGGCCGCGTTCCTCTTCCTCCTGATCGGCTACGGCACGAAGATGGGCCTGGCGCCGCTCCACACCTGGCTCCCCGACGCGCACAGCGAGGCTCCCTCCGTGGTCTCGGCGCTCCTCTCCGGCGCGCTCCTGAACTGCGCGTTCGTCGGAATCCTGCGCGTGCTGCAGATCTGCGGGGCGGCCGGGCTCGGCACGTACGCCGGGGGGATGCTCATCGTCTTCGGCCTCCTCTCCATCGCGCTCGCGGCGGCGTTCCTCGTGGCGCAGGCCGACTACAAGCGGCTCCTCGCCTACTCCAGCGTGGAGCACATGGGCATCCTCGCGCTCGGCGTGGGCCTGGGCGGCGCGGCCACGTTCGGCGCGATGCTGCACGCGGTGAACCACGCGGTCGTGAAGGCGATGCTCTTCCTCCTCGCGGGAAACATCCTCGCGGCCTATCGGACCAAGACCGCCCGCGACGTGCGCGGGCTCTTCCGCCGCGTTCCGGTGACGGGCGCGCTCTGGATGGCGGGACTCTTCGCGATCGCGGGTTCGCCGCCGTTCGGAACCTTCTCGAGCGAGCTCCTGATCCTGCGCGGCGCCCTGGAGCAGGGGCGCTTCGCGATCGCCGCGCTCTACCTGGCGCTTCTGACGGTGGCGTTCGTCGGCATGGCGGCGACGATGACGCGCATGGCCCAGGGGGAGGGACCGCCGTTGGTGGTGCCCGGGGCCTCCGCGGGCGAGAGCCGCCTCGCCGTCCTGCCGCCGCTCGCGCTCATCGCGGCGTCGCTGCTCCTGGGCCTCTACCTTCCTTCGGGACTCTCGGGCGCGCTGCGCTCGGCGGCGGCGCTGGTCGGAGCCGGCGTTCGATGAGCGCCCGCGCGTTCCTTCCCCTCGGAAACGGGGGATCGGCGCCGCTCGCCGACGTGCCCTGTCTTCAGCCGGCGTCGTTCCGCGAGGCCATCCTCACGACGCCCGGGGCGCGGCTGGTCTCGCTGTTCGGGTTCCCGGATGGGGACGCGATCCGGATCGTGGCGATTCTCGAGCGCCCCGGGGACCGGAACCTGCTCGTGACCTCGACGCGCGCCGCCGAGGCGTTTCCGTCCCTCACGGTGGAGATGCCGCAGGCCCATCTCTTCGAACGGGAGATCGCGGAGACCTGGGGGCTGACGCCGGAAGGGCACCCGTGGCTCAAGCCGGTGCGGTTCGTGCCGCCCCGGCGCGAGCCGGTCGGCGCGGTCACGGCCGTCCCGGACGCGCCGCGACCGGGGATCATGGGGTACTTCGCCGTGGAGGGGGAGGAGGTGCACGAGGTGGCGGTCGGACCCGTGCACGCCGGCGTGATCGAACCCGGCCACTTCCGCTTCCAGTGCCACGGCGAGCGCGTGATCCATCTGGAGATCTCCCTGGGTTACCAGCACCGGGGCATCGAGCGCGCGCTGGAGGGAGGCCCCGACGCCCGCACCGTCCATCGCGTCGACGCGGTCGCCGGCGACATGTCCGCGGGGCATGCGGCCGCCTACGCGCAGATCGTGGAAGCGCTGACCGACACGGCCGTCCCCGAGCGGGGCGCGGCCCTTCGCGCCGTCGCGCTCGAGCTGGAGCGGATGGCCAATCACGCCGGAGACCTCGGCGCGCTCTCGGGCGACATCGGCTACCTGCCCGCCGCCGCCTTCTGCGGAAGGATCCGCGGCGATCTCCTGAATCTCACGCTGGCCGCGTGCGGCAACCGGATGGGCCTGGGATGGGTCCGGCCCGGCGGTGTCGCCGCCGACCTTTCGGACGAGGCGGCGGGCGGCATGGCCGCGGGCGTGGATCGCGCGGTGGCCGAGCTGGGCCGTTCCTTCCTGCTGATGCTCAAGAACTCCACGGCCCGATCGCGCCTGGAGGAGACCGGCGCGCTGCCGCGCGAAACCTGCGCGGCGCTCGGCATGGTGGGCCCGGCCGCGCGCGCGTCGGGCGTCGCCGGAGACGTTCGTAAGGACCATCCGCTCGGGGCGTATGCGACCCGCTCCATGCCCGTTGCCGTCCGTGACACAGGGGACGTGTTCGCGCGAGCGGCCGTGCGCTCGCTGGAGTGCGCGCACTCCGCCGAGTACCTGGCGAAGCTCCTGCGCTCGCTGCCCGCCGGCCCGGCGCGCGCGCAGGTCCCCGCCGGCGGGGGCGCGAATCGGATCGCCGTGTCGCTGGTCGAGGGTTGGCGCGGGGAGATCTGCCACGTCGCCGTCACCGACGACGGGGGACGCTTCCGCCGCTACGCGATCGTGGACCCCTCGTTCCACAACTGGGCCGGGCTCGCCATGGCGATGCGCGACCAGCCGGTCTCCGACTTTCCGCTCTGCAACAAGAGCTTCAATCTCTCCTACTCGGGTTACGACCGGTGAGGGCGGGCGCGTGCTGAAGGCCTTCGTGGAGCGGATGCGGCAGGGACGGCGGACGATCGCGATGCCCGCCGCGGGCCCGGTGCTGCCCGCATCGTTTCGGGGAAGGCCGGTTCTGGATCCGGCGCGATGCGAGGAGGGATGCCGCGCCTGCGCGGAACGCTGTCCCACATCGGCCATTCGCGTCGAGCCGCCCGCGGAAAACGGGGGAGCGCCGAGGCTGGCGCTGGATCTGGGGCGCTGCCTCTTCTGCAACGAGTGCGTCGAGGCCTGCCCGAGCGGGGCGGTGCGCTTCGGGAAGGACTACCGGATGGCCGCGCGCGCGCGGGAGGACCTGGTCGCGGACGAGGGAGCGTACCGGCTCGCGGGGGCGCTCGACGCCGAGGCGCGGAGGCTCTTCGGCCGCTCGCTCCGGCTGCGGCAGGTGAGCGCGGGCGGATCGGCGGGGTGCGAGCAGGAAGCGAACGCGCTCGGCAACGTGGTCTTCGACATGGGACGTTTCGGGATCCAGTTCGTGGCCTCGCCCCGGCATGCCGACGGGCTCCTGATCACGGGCCCCGTGACGCGGAACATGAAACTCGCGCTGGAGAAGACGTACGAGGCGGTGCCCGGGCCGAAGATCGTGGTGGCGGTGGGCGCCGCGGCCATCTCCGGCGGCCCCTTCGCGGGCGATCCGGAGGTCATCGACGGGGCCGGATCGGTCGTGCCCGTGGACCTCTTCGTTCCGGGACACCCGCCCCATCCCCTCACCATCCTCGACGGGCTGCTCCGGCTGTTGGGGCGAATCCGGGAGTAGAACGCGAACGGGGCGGAGCCTTTCGGCCCCGCCCCGGGCTGTTCCGTGGTTCGGTTCGGCTAGGCTATGCCTTCCGGACGTTGGCCGCCTGCAGACCCTTCGGTCCGCGGACGATGTCGAACTCCAGCCGCTCGCCCTCGGCCAGCGTCTTGAAGCCCTCGCCCATGATCGCCGAGTAGTGAACGAAGACGTCCTCGCCACCCTCCTGCTGAATGAACCCAAAGCCCTTCGCTTCGTTGAACCACTTCACGGTACCAGCAGCCACACTGTGCTCCTTGCTCTTCGGGGACGATTGCCCCAACTCGCCGCCCTCTCGGAACGGCCGACCCGGCCACTTTGGACGGGTCCCCGGACGAGTCGTCCGGATACAAAATAAGCCGCAGGAAGGGTTCATCCTGCGGCGTTCTATCGCGTCATGGCGCTGCACTGCGACCGTCAGGCGACTTCGACTGCGGGAAGTATCGGCAGGCCCCGGCGGGAAGTAAAGGCTTTTGTTGCACCCCCTCGCGACGAACGGGCCGGGCGCTGCTATCCTTGTGGGTACGTGGGCGCCCACGCCCAGAGTGCTTCACAAGGAGGACGAACCATGAAGCGCATCATCGCCATGATGGCCATCACGCTCTGCGCGGTCGTGCTGACCGGCCGCGCCTCTGCCGACGAGTCCGACAAGGCCCCGCAGGGCAAGGAGATCTTCACCAAGTACAAGTGCCAGGGGTGCCACTCGGTGGATGCCGCTCAGATCAAGCGGACCAAGCCGGTCTCCGCGACCATGAAGCACAAGCCTCCCGATCTCTCCACGATCGGAGACACGCGGGGCCACGAGTGGATTGAGAAGTGGCTGGACAAGATGGAGAAGGTGGACGGCCGCTCCCATCCTACGCTGAAGTTCAAGGGGACGAAGGACGAGAAGGAGGCCGTTGCCGCCTGGCTCGAAACGATGAAGACCCCGGGCGCGACGGGCGCGACCGGCGCGGCCCAGGAAGCCAAGGACGCGGCCAAGGAAGCGAAGCAGGACGCCAAGGCGGCCGACGAGGCGGCGGAGAAGGCCAAGGCCGCGGCCGAGGAAGCCAAGGAGAAGGCGGACACCACGCACGCCCACTGATCGCGACTCTGCGCCACAACCAGTACGGGGCCCCGGCCGCTCGCGCGACCGGGGCCTCCGTCCATCGGGCCGGATGGATGCCGCGCGTCAGGCGCGGTCGGGAAGAGGCACGTACATCCGCTTCGGCGACCCCACGTAGATCTGCCGCGGACGGGAGATGCGGAAATCGGGATCCCGCCGCATCTCGAGCCACTGCGCGATCCAGCCGGGGAGCCGTCCCAGCGTGAACATGACCGTGAACATGTTCACCGGGATGCCGAGCGCCTTGTAGATCACCCCCGAGTAGAAGTCGACGTTCGGGTAGAGCTTCCGGCTCACGAAGTACTCGTCCTGGAGCGCCACCGCCTCGAGCCTCATCGCGATCTCGAGAAGCTTGCTCGAGACGCCCACGCGCTGGAGCACCTCGCCACAGGACTTCTTCAAGATCGCCGCGCGCGGGTCGTAGCTCTTGTACACGCGGTGCCCGAAGCCCATGAGCCTCGTGGTGTCGTTCTTGTCTTTCGCCTTTGCGAGGAACCGGTCGGCCGAGCCCTCCTCGGCCTCGATCCGCTCCAGCATCTCGATGACCTGCTGATTCGCTCCGCCGTGGAGGGGACCCCAAAGAGCGCTGATGCCCGCCGAGATGGAAGCGTAGAGATTCGCCTTGGAGCTGCCCACCACGCGGACGGTGCTGGTGGAGCAGTTCTGCTCGTGGTCGGCATGCAGGATCAGGAGCAGGTCGACGGCCTTGGCCAGCACCGGATCCACCTCGTACTCCTCGCTCGGCACCGAGAACATCATGCGCAGCAGATTCGAAGCGTAGTCGAGGCGATTGAGCGGATAGACGAACGGCTGTCCGATCGAGTGCTTGTAGCTGTACGCCGCGATCGTCGGCATCTTGCCGATCAGCCGGATGATCGTGTCGTGGATCTGCGCTTCGCTCTCCGGCTGCTGGTAGAACGTGGCGAGCGCGCCCACGGCGGCCGCGCAGACCGGCATGGGATGCGCGTCCTTCGGCAAGGCGCCGAAGAAGCGCTCGAAATCCTGGTGCAGCATCGTATGGCGCGTGATCTCGTTCGTGAATTCCTTGAGCTCGACATTCGTGGGCAGCTCGCCGTGGATCAGGAGCCAGGCGACCTCGAGGAACGAGCTCTTGGCGGCCAGCTCCTCGATCGGATAGCCGCGATAGCGGAGGATCCCCTTCTCGCCGTCGATGAAGGTGATCGCGCTCCTGCACGAGCCGGTGTTGGCGAAGCCGGGATCGAGCGTGATCAGGCCGGTGGCGGCCCGGAGCTCTTCGATGTCGATCGCGGTCTCCCCTTCGGTGCCCGTGATCACGGGGAGCGTGGCCAGGGTCCCCTCCAGCGAGAGCGTGGCCGTTCTGGACTTCTTCGCATCCTGGACGAGGGTTGCCATTGGCTTCTCCTGCCTGACGGGCCCGTCATGGGCCTCTGTCATGCTGTCAGTCCCACAGCGGCCGCCGACGGCGCGCGCCGGGAGGCACACGCCTGTCGTGTCGGCGGTTATCGGTTTCATGAGGATGATGGCGGTGGGGAGGTACGCATGAAGGGTGCCGGTCGCCTGGCGGCACGAGAACGGGCCCCGCCGGGGGGCGGGGCCCGCTACGTTCCTGTGGGGCCGCGCTAGCCGCGATCGGCCAGCGGCACGTACATCCGCTTCGGCGAGCCCACGTAGATCTGCCGCGGCCGGGAGATGCGGAAATCCTTGTCGCGGCGCATCTCCAGCCACTGCGCGATCCATCCGGGGAGCCGGCCCAGCGTGAACATGACGGTGAACATGTTCACCGGGATGCCGAGCGCCTGGTAGATGACGCCGGAGTAGAAGTCGACGTTGGGGTAGAGCTTCCGGCTGACGAAGTAGTCGTCGTGCAGCGCCACCTCCTCCAGCCGCATCGCGATCTCCAGGAGCTGGCTGGAGCGGCCGACCCGCTTCAACACGTCGGCGCAGGCCTGCTTCAGGATCGCCGCGCGGGGATCGTAGCTCTTGTAGACGCGGTGGCCGAAGCCCATCAGCCGCGTCGTGTCGTTCTTGTCCTTCGCCTTCGCGATGAACTTGTCGGCCGACCCCTCCTGCTGCGCGATCTGCTCCAGCATCTCGATGACCTGCTGGTTGGCGCCGCCGTGCAGCGGACCCCAGAGCGCGCTGATCCCCGCCGCGATGCTCGCGTAGAGGTTGGCCATCGAGCTTCCGACCATGCGCACCGTGCTGGTCGAGCAGTTCTGCTCGTGGTCGGCGTGCAGGATCAGCAGCAGATCGAGCACCCGCGCGAGCACGGGATCCACCTCGTACTCCTCGCTGGGCACTCCGAACATCATCCGCATGAAGTTGGCGACGTAGTCGAGTCGGTTCAGCGGGTACAGGAAGGGCTGCCCGATCGAGTGCTTGTAGCTGTAGGCCGCGATCGTCGGCATCTTGCCGATCAGGCGGATGATCGTGTCGTGGATCTGCGCATCGCTCTCGGGCTTCTGGTAGAAGGTCGCGAGGGCGCCCACCGCCGCGGCACAGACCGGCATGGGGTGCGCGTCCTTCGGGAGCGCGTCGAAGAACCGGTCGAAATCCTTGTGGAGCATCGTGTGGCGTGTGATCTCGGCGGTGAAGCCGTCCAGCTCTTCGCGCGTGGGGAGCTCGCCGTGGATCAGGAGCCAGGCCACCTCGAGGAAAGTGCTCTTCGCGGCCAGCTCCTCGATCGGGTACCCGCGATAGCGCAGGATCCCTTTCTCCCCGTCGATGAACGTGATCGCGCTCCGGCAGGAACCGGTGTTGCCGTAGCCCGGGTCGAGCGTGATGAGGCCTGTCGTCGCCCGGAGCTTCTCGATGTCGATCGCGGTCTCCTGCTCGGTGCCGCGGATCACCGGAAAGGTGGCGGAGGTGCCGTTGAGGGAAAGGGTCGCGGTTTCGGGGCTCTTCGCGTCTTTGAGCTGGGTGGTCATGGGGCTCCCTCCTGGCCGGCAGTCCGCTCGGTCAGGTTTGTCGGTCGTCAACGTCGCGGGAGGCCCGGAGAGGCCGTGGCCGCGGCAAATTCATACATCTGCATCATGGGGGAATGTCGGCACCCCCACAAGGCACGAACCGTCCCCAGGGCACGTCCTATGGTCGAGGGGGCATTGCGACCATGGGACCATGCCGCGCCTGGCTTGTGGCGGGTTCGCGGAGTTCAGGGGCGGGGCCAAACGGTGAAGTAGGTGTAGTCCACCGCGGCGGAACCGAACAGGCCGATGCCGCCTTGAACGTGGAAGAGGGGACGCTCGAAATCGTCGCCCGCGTTCGACCCAAATCCGAGATTGGCGGGCCCGTTGAATCGTACGGAGCGGGCCACGTCGTACCAGTTCTGATCCACCGAATAGACGGCGAATTCATGTCGGCCCTCGTACCAGACGGCCAGCCACGGGAGGCGGACGTATCCGTCCGGGGCTTCCAGCGGTGGCGACGAGCTCCGGCGCTCCAGGGTCGCGAGATCGGCCGGATCGATGAAGTCGGCGTCCAGGAGCAAGGGCGAATTGGTTTCCAGGTTGAAAAGCGCCATCTGGAAGGCCAAGGCGTTGCCGCGGTCGAAGCGTGCTTCGACCAGACCGTCCTGATAGTACAGAGTATCGAAGGGTGCGATTGTTCTGCGTGCCGCCAGCGTGTTCGAATCGACCAGGAGCCACTCGCGCACGGAGAAGGTATCCGGGGTTGTGGTCTGGGCCGTGACGATCCGCCCGTCCGCCGCACTGACCTTCAGGCGGTACGTCGTGCGCGGCCGAACCTCATTGAGCAGCCCTGGGGTGCCCCGGAACGGGCGATAGGACCCCGGGCTATTGAGCTCCTCGTACCAGACCGTATCCACCGATCCGGTCGTCAGGAACAAGCTTGCGCCGCGCAGTGGCGGTGCGTCGCCCATGGGGGCTTGATCGGGGGCCTGCGTGATGCTGAGATGGATTTCAGGAAATTCGCCGCTGACGATCAGCCGACCCTCCACGACGATCGTGCCTCCCCCTTTCGGGGCCAGAAGGCTTCGAGCGTCGCGCTCCCCGGAACATCCCGTTCCGACCGCGAGCGCGATGGCGATGCAGGCCAGGGCGCGTTTCATAGATCGAAGTTGATCCCGATCGTCGGGATCAGGGGCAGCTGATGAACGATCTTGGGGTCCGCCCCGGAGCTCGTTTCCGTGTCGTACTGAACGAACCATTCGTTCTTGCGGTCATACACGTTGAAGACCTGGGCATAGTAATCCGCAGGCACGCCGAAGAGATGACCATGCAGGGTCGCGCTCACGTCGAGGCGGTGGTAGGGAAGCAGCCGCGCGCTGTTCCTGGCGCCGGGCAGTAGCAGCATCTTCTCCTGCCCCGTGGCCGGATCGTCGAGTCGATACTGCGCCTCGACCGGCGTGAACGCCTGGCCGGTCGCGAACACGAAGTCCGCGCCGAAGCTCCAACGCTTCCGATTCCACTGCGCGACCACCTTCACGTCGTGCCGGCGGTCGTACTTGGGCGGGAAGGTCTGCCCTTGGTTCAGCTCCGGCCAGCGGCGGCGGCTCCAGCCCAGCGTGTAGCCGACCCATCCCGTGAGCGCGCCCCGGCGCTTCTGCGCGAACAGCTCGACGCCGCTCGCCCAGCCCCGGCCCCCGGTGTAGAAGAGGTCCTCGGTGCTCGTCCCCTGCGCGTCGGCCGCGCGGGTGTTGTCGAGCTGCACCAGATTCCGAAGCCAGGTGGAGTAGCCCTCGATCGAGACGGTGTACTCATCGGTCGGCAGCCACTCCAGACCGCTCACCGCCTGCCAGGAGCGTCCCGGCTTCGCGGAGACGTCGGTCGGCACCCAGAAGTCGGTCCCATTGAAGGCTTCGGTCGAGACGAGCTGGAGGTGCTGCGTGTAGCCGCCGCCGCCGGCTTTCAGGCGCAGGTTCGGGCCCAGGACGTGATTCACCGACAGCCGCGGCTCCACGCTCGCGTGACCGCGGCGGCCGAACACCTCCGCGCGCACCCCCGGCCGCACCGTCCAGAGCGCGTTCGGGGTCCATTGGTCCTCCACGAACGCGGCCGTCCCGACCGGACGCTCGTCGAATCCCGGCTGCGCCACGCCGTTGAATTCCTGACCCAGCTGGAACCGGTACGCCGAGACCGACACGCCCGCCCGGGCCGCGTGGCCGGGCGCGGCACTCCAGGAAAGGTCCGCCTTGGCGCTGACGTCGAGGAGACGGTTCCCGAAGAAGAGCGGCGTGCTGAAGATCTTCACGTCGGTGTCGCTCTTGTACTCCGTCCCCGAGACGAGGAGGCTGCCGATCGCGCCGCGGCCGAAGTCGTGCATCCAGCGTCCCATCCCCGCCACGTTGCCCCATCGGATGTCCACGAACGTCCCTCGATCGAGATCGAGATGCAGCTTGTCGCGCCCTCGATATCCCGAGAACGAAAGGTCGTCGCGCGGGCTCATCGAGCGGTGCACCCGCCCGTTCAGGTCGTAGAAGAAATACGACGGGATCTCGGTCGAATCGTTGCGCACCGCATCGAGCACCGGCTCGAGGTAGGTGCGCCGCGCCGACAGGATCCACGATCCGTTCCGGATCGGCCCCTCCACCGTCGCGCGCCCGGCGATGAGGCTCACCGCCCCGGTGCCGCGCAGGCCGTCCCGGCTGCCGTCGCGATTCTCGACGTCCAGCACCGAGCCGAGCCGCCCGCCGTACGGCGAGGGGTAGGCGCCCTTGTACAGGGCGACGTCCTTGATCGCGCCGGGATTGAACGTGGAGAAGAACCCGAACGCATGCGTCGGGTTGTAGAGCGGAATCTGGTCGAGAAGGATGAGCGTCTGATCGGGACCGCCACCGCGAATGTACAGCCCGCTGCTGAAGTCGGACGCCGACTGCACGCCCGGGAGGAGCTGGAGGCTCCGGATCAGGTCGGCCTCGCCGACGGCGGGAAGCCGCTTCAGCTCGCGCGCGGGCAGCTCGACGTAGCTCGGGGTGCCGCGGATCTCGCGCGGCTCGCGCTCCCCGCGCACGTCCACGGCGGCCACGGGAAAAGGCGACGTCTCGAGGACGATGTCGCGGCGGACGTCGCCCTCCCCGATCGCGACGGTGTCTGCGAAGTCGCGGTAGCCCGCGGCGCGACAGCTCCTGCGATAGGCTCCTTTCGGGATGCCGCTGAACGAATAGAAACCGTTCGGACGGGATACGGCGTGGAAACCGGTCCGCGCCGCAGCCGTCGAGTCGCCGGCGGTCACGGGAGTGAGCGCGATCGAGGCGTAGGCCGGGCCCTCCGCCTCGCCCTTGGCGCGCACGAACCCCTCCAACGTTCCCGCGATCGCGTTCGTGCCGCCGAGGACCAGATGGAGAAGAAGCCACGCGCAGGCCGCCGGGGGCCGGGGGTAGCAGCGGGGACGCTTCGGCGATCGGCACGGGAGCATGAGCAGCCACCCACTATCCTCGCTTCGGACCCCCAGGGGAAGGGAGTAAGATGGCGCCCATGGGCGCGACCTTGATCCTCGGCGCGGGCTTCGGCGGCCTCGCCTGCGCGCGCGCGCTGCGCGCCCGAGCCCCTCGCGACCATCGCATTCTCCTCATCGACCGCTCGCCTCTGTTCGTGGTCGGCGCGGCGAAGACGTGGGTGATGATCGGCGAGCGTCGCGCCGACGAGGTCATGAAGACGCGCGCGGCGCTCGTGCCCGACGGGGTCGAGCTCCTGCGCGAAGAGGTGAAGCGCGTGGACGCCGCCGGGCGCCGCGTGGAGACCGACCGGGGCAGCCACGCCGGCGATCATCTCGTGATCGCGCTCGGCGCCGAGCTGGACATGGCCGCCGTTTTGGGCCTGGACGCCGCCGCGCATACCTTCTACACGCTGGACGGCGCGGCCCGCATCCGCCAGGCCCTCGAGTCGTTTCAGGGGGGCCGCCTTCTGCTCCTCGTGCCGCGCGTCCCCTTCGCGTGTCCTCCCGCCCCGTACGAGGCGGCCTTCGTGCTGCACGCGCTGCTGGAACGTCGCGGGATCCGGGGCGCCACGCAGCTCGATGTCGTCACCGTCGAGAAGGCGCCGATGACGACCGCCGGCCCGTTCATGGGACGGATGATCGTCGGCCAGCTCGAGTCGCGCGGCATCGGATTTCAAGCGCAGAAGAAGGTGGCGTCGGTCGACGCCAAGGCTCGGGTGGTGACGTTCGAGGACGGAAGCGAGGCGGCGTACGACCTGCTCCTCGCCGTGCCGCCGCATCGGGTCCCGCGGATCCTGGTGGAGGCGGGACTCGCCGAGGCCGGAGGCTGGGTGCGGGTGGATCCCAGGACGCTCGAAGTGCCCGGGGCCGCCGACGTGTACGCGATCGGTGATTCGACCGTGCTGGCGCTTCCCGGGCGCTTCGATCCCGGCGCCCCGCCGCTCGCGCTGCCGAAAGCCGGGGTCTTCGCGGCCGCCGAGGGGGAAGCGGTGGCGGCGCGGATCGCGTCCCGAATCACGAAGGGACCGGAGCCGGCACCTTTCGACGGCCGCGGCTTCTGCTACGTCGAGATGGGCGGGCGGCGCGCCATGCGCGCGGAGGGAGACTTCTTCGCGGAGCCGCATCCGGTGATGGCCTCGCGGGAGCCGAGCGAGGAGCAGTACCGGGACAAGGTGGCCTGGATCGAGGGTTGGCTCAGGCCGCAGCGGGTCTAGGCATCACGCGCCGCCGACCAGCTCCCGCAGCGACTCGATCCGGACATCCCCCTCACGACGGTATCCGATGAAGTGGACGCGCGCCGCGCGGGCCGCGCGGGCATCGAATTCGGAATCGCCGACGTAGCACGCTTCCTCCCGCGCGACACCCGCTTCGCGCAGCACGTGCTCGATCAGGTCGGGCTCGGGTTTTCCCTTCGCGACCAGGTCCACCCCAGCGGCCCAGCTCACGTGCGCCCGCAGCGACGCCAGCTCGAGGAGCCGCTCGACCATCGCCATCGGGGAGTTGCTCGCGACCGCGATCCGCTTTCCCGCGCGCTCCAGGCCGGCGAGCGTCTCCTGGGCCCCCTCCATCGGCTGGATCCACTCCGCGTAGCGGGGAAACTCGCGCGTGTAGTGCCCGATCAGCCGCTCCACCGACCAGTCCGGGAAGAAGCGGCGGCGGTCGGCCTCGACATCCTGACCCCAGCAGGCCGAGAACTCCTCCTGCGTGAGCGGATGCTTGCCATGCGCTTCCAGGGTGCCGTTCAGGAGCCGCCACCAGCACTGGAAGGAATCGACGAGCACGCCGTCGAGGTCGAAGATGACGAGGCTGTAGGGGAGGAGCGAAACCGGCACGACCGCATTGTAAACGAAAGGCCCCGGCGGATCGCTCCGCCGGGGCACTCGATCCAACGTCCATGCCGCGGTCACCAGCCGCAGTAGGGATCTCCGTAGCCTCCGTAGTAGTACCCCGGAGAGCCGAACGAGAGGCTGACGGCGACCCGAGGCCGATGCCGGTAGTGGTGGTAGTAGACCGGACGCACGTAGGCGATGTCGTCGTCGTAGCAGTAAGGATCGCCGACGATGACCTCGCGGTAGCGGGGCCGGTAGTAGGACGCGTAGTACGGCCGGTAGTACGAGCGGTACGCGACCGTTCGGTAATACGGCCGGTATGCGACCGTCCGGTAATGAGGCCGGTGCGCGTATCCGTAGCTCGCCACGCGGTGCCGGCCGCAGGCATGTCCGCGGCCTCGGTTCGCCGAGGCCGTGCCCGGGAGCGCGAGCAGCGTGGCGGCAAGGATCAGCACGGCGGTCGTCAGGGCGAGCCCGCCGCGCCTGTGAAGAACGTTCCGCATCTCATCCTCCTCTGCCGGGATGGTCCCGGCGGTTGCACCCTGCCCACAACTTCAACGCTAGGACGGCTGCGTAGATCGTGCAAGGGTCCAGCGGGCGCCCTCAGGGCCGTTCCGCCCGGTGAGACCGCCGCTTCGCCGCGCTCCGAGCCTGGCTCGAGAGCGCCCGGCGCGACGCGGCCCGATGCGGCTCCCGCTTCAGGGCCCGGCGCGCCGCCTGCGAGCGTCTCGGCGAGGGAGCCCGGGGCGTCCGCTCCCCCTGGCCCTCTTCGTACGCCCGCTCCGCGCTCTGTCGGGTCCTCTCGCTCGCCTGTCCCTTGCGCGGAGGCTTCAAGGGCACGCCGGATCGGCGCGCTTTCGAGAGCCCGATCGCGATCGCCTGCTTCGTGGAGCGCGCTCCGTGCTTTCCCTCGCGAATGTGGTGCATCTCTTCCCGAACGAACTCGCCCGCCGCGGTGGAGGGCTTCTTGCCCTGCTTCAGATCGCGCCGGGCTCTCTGGGTCGTCGCTTTCGATGGCATGGTGATTCTCCTTATCTCCGATCGCGGCCCGCGACCGGCTCCCGCGTGGCGGGCGCGCGATCCAGGTGGCGAAGGATGGCGTCGGAAAAGGCCTGCAGATCGTCCGGCTTCCGCGAGGTGATCAGGTTCCCGTCCTCGACGACCGTCCGGTCCACCCAGGTGGCCCCCGCGTTCACGAGGTCGGTCTTGATCGAAGGCCACGAGGTCACGGTCCTGCCGCGCGCGATTCCCGCCTCGGCGAGCATCCAGGGGGCGTGGCAGACGGCCGCGACCGGCTTGCCGGCGTCGAAGAAGGCGCGCGTGAAGGCGACCATGCGGGGGTCCATGCGCAGCTTGTCGGGCGAATAGCCGCCGGGAATGACGATCGCGTCGAACCCGTCCGCCGAGACCTCGGCGATCGCGCGATCGGCCGTGACGGTCTCCTGGCCCTTCTTCCCTTCGATCCGCTTTCCGGCCTCGGATCCGATGATGGTGATGTCGTGTCCGGCCTCTCGCAGCCGGTCGTAGGGGACGCGAAACTCCGAGTCCTCGAACAGGTCCGCGACGATCATTGCGATTTTGGCCATGGCTCCCTCCTTGGGGCTGGGGTCCGGGCCCAAAAAGGTGCATCGCGCGTGCCGGGGAGGCACGGATCGCGGGGAGCGGGGCAGGAATGAAGAAGGCGCGCCGGAACGACGGCGCGCCTCGCGGGGGACGGCGGTTCGGTAGGCTATGTCCTGTCGGCGCCCCGCGCCCGTCCGTCGGGTGTGCCCATGGCCACCGACTCCGACAGGAGCTCGCGCTGAAGCTCGAGCGCTTTCGGCATATAGGGATCGAGGGTGCGGAAGAACTCGCCCTGCGATCGGATCTCCTCGCTCCACTCCTCGGGCCGCACGGCCGTGGCCTCCATGAAGTCCTCGCTCGCGATCGAGAGCCCCGAGAGATCGAGGTCCCCCTCCCGCGGCACCCAGCCGACGGGGGTCTCGCGGCCGCCCACCGAGCCGAGCGCGCGATCCACGATCCACTTGAGGACCCGCATGTTCTCGCCGTACCCCGGCCAGACGAAGCGGCCGTCCTGGCCCTTGCGGAACCAGTTCACCATGAAGATCTTCGGCGGATAGGGGATCCGGGAGCGCATCTCCAGCCAGTGGCAGAAGTAGTCCCCCATGTTGTAGCCGCAGAAGGGGAGCATCGCCATCGGGTCGCGCCGCACGACGCCCACCTTGCCGGTGGCCGCGGCGGTGGTCTCCGACCCCATCGTCGCGCCCATGTAGACGCCGTGGATCCAGTTGAACGACTGGAGGACGAGGGGAATGGTGCTGGCCCGCCGCCCTCCGAAGATCAGCGCGGAGATCGGCACCCCCTCGGGATCGTTGATCCGCTTGGACAGGTACGGATTGTTCATGGCGGGGGAGCAGAAGCGGCTGTTCGGGTGCGCGGCCGGCTTGCCCGAGGCGGGATCGTACTTCTGCCCCAGCCAGTCGGTGAGCCCCGCGGGCGCCTTCTCGGTCATTCCCTCCCACCACACATCGCCGTCCTCGGTCATGGCCACGTTGGTGAAGATGGTGTCGCGCTCCACGATCCGCATCGCGGTGGGATTCGATGTGCCGCTGGTTCCCGGCGCGACGCCGAAGTAGCCCGCCTCGGGGTTGATCGCCCACAGCCGCCCGTCGTGGCCGACCCGCATCCAGGCGATGTCATCGCCCACGGTCCAGACGCGCCATCCCTGGAAGCGGCGGGGCGGGATCAGCATCGCGAAGTTGGTCTTGCCGCAGGCGCTGGGAAACGCCGCCGCGACGTAGGTGGTCTGCCCCTCGGGACTCTCGACGCCCAGGATCAGCATGTGCTCCGCCAGCCAGTTCTCGCGCCGGCCCAGGTAGGAGCCGAGCCGAAGCGCGAGGCACTTCTTGCCGAGCAGCACGTTGCCGCCGTAGTTGCTGCCCACCGACCAGACCGTGTTGTCCTCGGGGAAGTGGCAGATGAAGCGCCGCTCCGGGTTGATGTCCAGCATCGAGTGGACGCCGCGGCTGAAATCGTTGGAGTCGCCGAGGAGGTCGAGCGCCTGCTTGCCCATGCGGGTCATGATCCGCATGGAGAGGGCGACGTAGACGCTGTCGGTGATCTCGACGCCGACCTTGGAGAAAGGGGAGCCCAGGGGGCCCATCACGTAGGGCACGACGTACATCGTGCGGCCGCGCATCGAGCCCTCGAGCATCGTCGCCAGCTTCGCGTAGGCGTCGGCCGGGGCCATCCAGTTGTTGGTGGGTCCGGCTTCCTCTTTCGTCGGCGTGCAGATGAACGTGAGGTGCTCGACGCGCGCGACGTCCTTGGGATCGGAGCGGTGGAGGTAGCAGCCCGGGCGCTTCTTCTGGTTCAGGGGGATCAGGATGCCTTGCGCCACGGCGCGGTCGAGCAGGCGGCGCTTCTCGGCATCCGAGCCGTCGCACCATTCGATCGTGTCGGGGTGGCACCGGCGGGCGGTCTCCGCGACCCACTCGAGGAGGTAGGTGTTCGTCGTCAGGGAGGTGCCGGCCGCGGTCTGCTCCACATCGGGGTTCATGGACTCCATCCTCGTTCGAGGGGGGAAGGTCGCCATCCACGTATGGCGGTCCATTATACGCCAACCGTATGCTCGCGGCGGCGGTCAGGACAGTCCCCAGGAGTCCCATTGTCGCCGGCCCTCCCCCGGGGTTAGGCTTCGGGCGCGGAGCCCCCATGGGATACATCCAGAAAACGCTCAT